>CACWXE010000201.1 GCA_902764715.1 uncultured Ruminococcus sp.
CGATCTGGCGCGTGAGGATATGGCGGAGTGCGTCGAGGACGCCTTCCGTTACGGCAAGATCATCCTCGCCACTACCACCTACAACGCGGATATCTTCCCGTTCATGCGCGAGTTCATCAATCATCTGACCGAGCGCAACTTCCAGAACAAGACCATCGGCTTCATCGAGAACGGCTCATGGGCGCCGCTTGCGGAAAAGACCATGCGCAAGATGCTCGAGGGCTGCAAGAACATCACCTATACCGACAACAACGTCCATATCCTCTCCGCGATGAACGACGAGAACATCGCCGAGATCGACGCGCTGTGCGAAGAGCTGACCATGGATTATGTCGCGATGGACGGCGAGAAGGCGGATAAGAACGACCTGACCGCGCTGTTCAACATCGGCTACGGTCTGTATGTCGTCACCGCGCGTGACGGCGATAAGGACAACGGCTGTATCGTCAACACCGTATCCCAGGTCACCAACACCCCCAACCGTATCGCGGTATGTATCAATAAGAAGAACCTTACCCATGACATGGTCGCAAAGACCGGCACGATGAATGTCAACTGCCTGTCCACCGACGCGCCGTTCAGCGTGTTTGAGCACTTCGGTTTCCAGAGCGGCAGAGACGTCGATAAGATCATCGGCGAGGGTATCCTGCGCTCCGACAACGGCGTTGCCTTCCTCGGTCATTATATCAACTCCTTCATGTCGTTGAAGGTGGAGCAGACCGTTGACCTCGACACCCACAGCATGTTTATTTGCTCCGTCACCGAGGCGCGTGTCATCACCGATGTAGAGACCATGACCTATACCTATTATCAGAACAACGTCAAGCCCAAGCCCGAGACCGACGGCAAGAAGGGCTGGGTCTGCAAGGTCTGCGGCTATGTCTATGAGGGCGAGGATATCCCCGACGACTTTATCTGCCCGCTGTGCAAGCACGGCGTCGCCGACTTTGAACCGATCGAATAAATTGATTCTATGCGAGCCCTTGGATATGTTGATGCAAGGGCTCTGCTATTCAAGCCTCCCTTCCCAAGGGAGGTGCCCTGACACGCGTGTCAGGGCGGAGGGTTGCCGTTAACAATCATCATTGCGAGGCGTTTACGCCATGGCAATCTCAACCGATATCTGACATTCTTACCATACGATCCTGCTCAAAAGGAGGTACCAATGGGACTTTTCAGCAAGAAATTCTGTGACGTTTGCGGCAACAAGATCGGACTCTTGGGCAACCGCAAGCTGGAGGACGGTAATCTGTGCAAGGACTGCGCCAAGAAGCTCTCGCCGTGGTTCAGCGAACGCCGCCACAGCACCCTTAATGAGATCAAGGCACAGCTCGATTACCGCGAGGAGAATAGGGAAAAGGTCGCCGCTTTCAATACGTCCAAGACCCTCGGCAACCGTACCAGACTGATGATCGACGCTCAGAACCGTCGGTTCATGGTCGCCCAAACCTCCAACATCACGACGGAGAATCCCGATGTGCTGGACTTCTCTCAGGCGCGCGGATGCGAGCTGGTCATCGACGAGAGCCGCGACGAGATAGAGCGGGAGCTTGAGGACGGCAGCACCGTCAGCTATGATCCGCCCCGTTTTGAGTACTCTTACACGATGAGCGTCAAGATCTTTGTTGACCATCCGTATTTTGACGAGATGGAGTTCGAGATCAGCGACGGTTACATCAACACCGGCGAGGCGCGCATGACCGGTACCGACGCGAATTGGACGATCAACCGCGTTTCGACGGGTTGCAGCGATGACAGAGAGATCCGTAAGTATCACGATACCGTCGCGCTGGGCAACGAGATCAAGGCTGAGATCGATCGGATGCAGGGTAAGCCTGTTTCGATGAGCCAAGAGGAACAGATCCCGAATATGAACGAGCAGGGTGCTCCGATGAACGCCGGCAGCTATGCGCCGCAGGGCTATTCGCAGAGTTCTGCCGGCAGCGATTCATGGGTCTGTCCGTTCTGCGATACCGACAATCACGGTAATTTCTGTGCGGGATGCGGCGCGAAGCGTCCGTCCTGATCACGGATTGCGATAAACTGTAAAGGAGAAACAACATGAAAAAGTATGTATGCGATGTCTGCGGCTATGTCTATGACCCCGAAGAGAACGGCGGTGTAGCGTTCGAGGATCTTCCCGACGATTATGTCTGCCCTCTGTGCGGCGTAGGCAAGGATGAATTCAGCGAGGCGTAAGCTGTATTGACTGCAAAATGACAGAGCCCTGCGGGTGTTCCGCAGGGCTTTTGCTTGTCGAAAAAGCACATAGGGTAGGCAGAGTGCTTTTGAGCCTCCCTCTGACGAGGGAGGTGGGCTCGCTTGCGAGCTCGGAGGGAGAGATAACGAAGCGCGATAATGATTCTTCAGCGTTTGACTCAAGCCGCATTTTGAGTACCATTTACACGGTAGTGAGTCAAATCTTATTTTCCACCGTACCGTTGCGTTATCTCTCCCCTGCGATTAAAATAACTGCCTCTCTCTATGCGACTGCTCGCTTGCCCCCTCGTCAGAGGGGGCTGAATAGGATGTTCCACGTTCTGAAAAGTCCTGCAAGACTTCCGCGGGGCTTTTGCTATGCTCGGAGCAGCAGGATATCAACAAACAGGTTATGAAATGATCTGAAATGATAAGGAAAACCGCGCCGCGCGCGTATGGTTCTTGTTTGTTTTCTTATTCTTCCTCTTATTCATATTCTTATTTGTATTCTTCTTCTTATTCTTATTCTTATTGGCAGCAATTGGTGGCAATTGCCATAGTTGCATTGACATATGCAATCACTGTCTTTTCGCCAAGCAAAAAGGCGCTCTCATTACGAAAGCGCCTAATATACCTTCTGTTGATTTGATAGAAATCCGTTGACGGATCATATCGACTGTTGTCTGCGCCGTTGATGACGGTATCAGAACCGTCAGACGTTACAACAGGCGGAAAAAGATGCGCGCATCAATCCTGACCGGGAACCTTGGGCAGGGAGCTCAGACCCTTTGCCAGATCCTCGTCGGTGGGGATGTAGTCGGTCATCTCGCCGTCGTTGAACTTCTGATACGCGACCATATCGAAGTAGCCGGTACCGGTTAAACCGAAGACGATGGTCTTTTCTTCGCCGGTCTCCTTGCACTTGAGCGCTTCGTCGATCGCGACGCGGATCGCGTGGCTCGATTCGGGAGCGGGCAGGATGCCTTCGACTCTCGCGAACTGCTGTGCCGCCTCGAATACGGAAGTCTGTTCCACAGAGGTCGCCTCCATGTAGCCGTCATGATAGAGCTGAGAGAGGGTGGTGCTCATGCCGTGGAATCTCAGACCGCCCGCGTGGTTCGCGGAGGGGATGAAGCCGGAGCCGAGGGTGTACATCTTCGCGAGCGGGCAGATCATGCCGGTGTCGCAGAAGTCGTAGGCAAACTTGCCGCGCGTAAACGACGGGCAGGAAGCGGGCTCGACCGCGACGATCCTGTAATCCGCCTCGCCGCGCAGCTTTTCGCCCATGAACGG
>CACWXE010000202.1 GCA_902764715.1 uncultured Ruminococcus sp.
GAGGTATCGCTCACCGACGCGCGCAAGCTCGGCATCGTGGCTCCCATCAGAGAGTCCGGCGACGTAGCAGGCACGCCCGGCTGCAAGCTCGTAGGCCCCGCAGGTGAGATAGAGATCGCGCAGGGCGTCATCGTCGCGCAGAGACACATCCACTTCGACCCCAAGACCGCTGAGGAATACGGCCTCAAGGACAAGGACATCGTCTCCGTCAAGGTCGGCACGGGCACCGGCAGAGAGACCATCTTCGGCGACGTCGTCGTCCGCGTCAGCCCCAAGTACGCTCCCGCGATGCACATCGACACCGACGAGAGCAACGCCGCAGGTCTGACCGGCACCGTTGACGGTGAGATTCTTTAAATTCGCGTACTAAGGGTTTGTCAAAGGCAGTTGGTGCACGTTTTCGCGGCGCCGGTGGCGCTTTCTTCGCGTACTAAGGGTTTGTCCTGTCGGTTGTCGTTCGTTTTCGCGGGATGAGTTCATCAGAATTTTAACAATCCCATTGCTCGAGGATAGGTTTTATGTAATTTCTGTTTCACAAGGAAAGGATTGGTGGTGAATAACTCCACACTCCACACTCCAAACTAATTGTAGCATACAACGGAAATTTCTGTCAATACTAAGGGCGAGGTGATTATATGAACGACATAGAAATGCTCAACTGCATCGCCCAAAACGCCGAAATGGGCTGTCAGGGCGTGACGGCGATCCGCAAGCGCGTCAGGGAGGGTGCGGTGGACAGGGTGCTCTGCAACCAGCTCGCGCGCTACGGCAAAATCTATCACGCCGCAGGGACGATGCTGCGCAGCCGCGGAGAATCCGTCAAGCACATCAGCCCGATCGCCAAGACCATGACGCGCTATTCCGCGGGAATCGATCTCAAACGCGACAGCTCTCCGTCCCACGTCGCGGAAATGATGATCAAGGGCAACACGATGGGCGTCAATAAGCTCGTCCGCAGCCTGCGCGAGTATGACAGGAACGACTCCAACATCACGCTGCTCGCCAAAAAGCTCCTCGACACCGAGGAGGAACACATCAGGGAACTGCGCGCATTTATCTAATGAAAAACGGCTCAGACGTTTGTCTGAGCCGCTTGCATTTAAAAAATCCATTATCAGAGCTTGACTCTCTCCGCGATATACGCGGTCAGCTCGTCGATTTTGACGCGCTCCTGCTGCATGGTATCTCTGTCGCGGACGGTGACGCAGCCGTCGTCCACGGAATCGAAGTCGTAGGTGATGCAGAACGGCGTGCCGATCTCATCCTGACGGCGGTAACGCTTGCCAATGGAGCCGGCGTCGTCGAAGTCGACCATGAAGTCCTTCGCGAGCATCTCACGCACCGCGTCCGCCTTGTCGCTGAGCTTCTTGGAGAGCGGAAGAACCGCCGCCTTGAAGGGCGCGAGGAAGGGATGGAAGTGCATGACGACGCGGCTGTCCTTCTCGTCGAGCTGCTCCTCGTCGTACGCCTCGACGACGGTCGCGAGGAAGAGTCTTTCTACGCCGAGAGACGGCTCGATGACGTAGGGAACATAGCGGGTGTTATCGGTCGGGTCGAAGTAGTCGAGGGACTGACCGCTTTCCTTGATATGCCGGTTGAGGTCGTAGTCGGTTCTGTCGGCGATGCCCCACAGCTCGCCCCAGCCGAACGGGAAGAGGTACTCAAAGTCGGTGGTGCCCTTGGAGTAGAACGCAAGCTCTTTGGGATCGTGATCTCTCAGTCTGAGGTTCTCCTCCTTGATGCCGAGGGCATAGAGGAAGTCGCGGCAGTAGCTTCTCCAGTAGTCGAACCACTCGAGGTCGGTGCCGGGCTTGCAGAAGAATTCCAGCTCCATCTGCTCGAACTCACGCACGCGGAAGATGAAGTTGCCGGGGGTGATCTCGTTGCGGAAGGACTTGCCGACCTGACAAACGCCGAACGGAAGCTTCTTTCTGGTGGTGCGGGCGATGTTCGCGAAGTTGACGAAGATGCCCTGCGCGGTCTCGGGGCGGAGGTACAGCTCGTTTTTGCTGTCCTCGGTGACCCCTTGGAAGGTCTTGAACATCAGGTTGAACTGACGGATTTCGGTGAAATTGTGCTTGCCGCAGTTGGGGCAGGGGATCTGATGCTCGTTGATGTAGTCGGTCATCTGCTCGTTAGTCCAGCCGGCGACGTTGGTGCCGTCGAAGTCCTCGATGAGGTCGTCGGCGCGGTGACGGGTCTTGCACTCCTTGCAGTCCATCTTGGGGTCGGAGAAGCCGCCCACGTGACCGGAGGCGACCCATGTCTGGGGATTCATCAGGATCGCGGCGTCAAGGCCGACGTTGTACTTGTTCTCCTGAACGAACTTCTTGAGCCAAGCCGCCTTGAGGTTGTTCTTGAGCGCCATGCCGAGCGGACCGTAGTCCCAGGTGTTGGCAAGGCCGCCGTAGATTTCGGAGCCGGGGTATACGAAGCCTCTGCCCTTGCAGAGCGCAACGATTTTTTCCATGGTTTTCTTGGAGTTTTCCATTATAAACCCTCGTTTCTATTATTTATAGTATAACAGATAAATTTTACTCTGTAATCCCCGTCTTGTCAAGTTTTTTTTACTTCGCGGACTAAGGGTTTTTTATGGAGGCTGGTGCACGTTTACGCGGGATGGGTTCATCAGACTCTTAACAATCCCATTTCACAAGGAAACGCTTGGAAAAGAATCAATTTCAGCCTTCACATGGAACGGTTTGGAAAAGAAACAACTCCAAACTCATTAAGCGTCAGCAGGTTGTACAGATACTACCGATTCTTTTCGTCATAATGCCGAAATTTTGGGCAGGTGGACGGGCTTTGTGAAAACAATTGGGGAAAATGTGATAGAGTTATGAATAAAAGGTAATTTTTTTTGATAAAAAAGGGTTGTAAAATCGTGAGGTTTAAGCTATAATGTAATTACTCACAATATGAGTAAATAGAAAAGGAGGAAACTATCCAATGAAAAAAGCAACAAAGCTCGTCAGCGGCGTTCTCGCGGCGTTAATGGCGACCTCTGCTTTCACCGCCACAGGCTTCGCGGCGACCAAAACGCCGACCAAGGAAGACTGCGACGCGGCGGGAGAGCAGAAGATTTACTTCCAGTTCCCGACTGACGGCACATGGGGCGACCACAATGCCGTAAAAGTCAGCGGAATGACGGGTAAGGGCAATGTATACTGCCTGATTTACGCGGTGTACGGCAACGAGTACGAGTTCTTCAACTCCGGTTGGGAAACCTCCGTATGCTCTTGTACTGCTGAAGACAAGGATGCAGGTCTGTATTCCTATGATATCAACAGCAAAATGACCGTTACCCTCGACGAGATCGACCCCGCAACGGGCAAGAAGAAGAAAACAACGCTCTATCGCTTCATGGAGATGAACCCCGACGTTGACTACGGCGTCATCTTCTCCACCTCCGCGAACGGCGGCTATCAGACCGCAGACCTCAACATGACCAGCGAGTGCATCGGCGACACCGTTC
>CACWXE010000203.1 GCA_902764715.1 uncultured Ruminococcus sp.
ATGAGAACGTCGCTTTCGCGATGCGCTGCGTCGGCAAGCGAAACGATTCCATCAAAAAGCGCGTACCTTATATATTGGAGCTTGTCGGTCTTGCCGATAAGGCGAACGATCATCCGTCCGAGCTTTCCGGCGGTGAGCAGCAGCGTGTGTCTTTGGCGCGCGCGCTGGTCAACAACCCCGCTCTGATCATCGCGGATGAGCCCACCGGCAACATCGACCCCGAGATGAGCTACGAGATCATCGAGCTCCTCTCCGAGATCAACAAGCGCGGCACCACGGTGCTGGTGGTCACCCACGAGCACGAGCTGGTAAAGTCCTTTGGCAAGCGAGTCATAACTATCGACGACGGCAGAGTTGTTTCTGACTCCGACGACAACAGATTCGTCGCAATCTGAGTTTGGATCAGTACAACGGAAAGGAATGGAAGTATGAGTAGTTTTGGCTATCTGATTAAAGAAGGCTTCAAGAATTTAGTTCATAACCGCCTGATGACCCTCGCGTCCATCGGTGTTTTGATATCCTGTCTGGTTCTGACAGGTTCTGCGGTCATGTTGACCATCAATGTTTCCAACATCGTTGACTCTGTCGGCGATACCAACGTCACCAAGGTATTCCTTGATGACAGCTATACCAAGCTCGAGGCAGTGTATAAGGGCAAGGAGCTCAGCCAGGTCGCGAACGTTTCTCAGGTCGAGTTCATCGATAAGGATGAAGCGATCCAGGCATACCGCGATCAGCTCGGCGACGAGGTTTTCGCCAACATGTCCGGCGATGACAACCCGCTGCCCTATGCTTACAGCGTCAAGATGGATGATCTGTCCAAGTATGACGATACCGTTGCCAGGATCAAAGAGGTCGATGGAGTCGCGTCGGTTTCTTCCCACCGTGAGGTCGCAGAGAAGCTGACCAACCTGTCATCCTTCATCACGACGATGAGTCTGTGGATCATTCTGGCGCTGGCGATCATCTCGCTGTTCATTATCAGCAACACCATCCGCATGACCATGTTCTCGCACCGCTTTGAGATCAGTATCATGAAGAGTGTGGGTGCGACCAACGCGTTTGTCCGCGTACCGTTCATCATCGAGGGCGTTGTCATCGGTCTGATCTCGGCGATCATCGCGATCGGACTGCTGTTTGTGCTGTCCGACGCCATCATCAACTCGGTACAGAAGATCCTTGACTTCAAGTACACACGCTTCACCGAGGTCATGTGGCCGATCATCGGCTCCTTCGTCGCGGCAGGTGTGCTGGTAGGTTCACTGGGCAGTATGGTGTCGATCCGTCGTTTCCTGACTCACGAAGGCAACGAGGTATTAGGCTGGTAATCTTTCTCTCCGTAACGGGGATGGAGTATCAAATAAAAAAACAGAAACAGTTCTCACCCATTACCCGCCCGCGGTAATCGGTATTGCAAAATCCTGCGGGCAGAAAGGCTATGAGATTGATGAAGAAAATTATATCAGTATGTTTAGCCCTCATGATGATAATAGGAGGCGCCGCAACCACCACCGCGGCGACGATCAGCGAACTGGAGGCCCGCCAGGCGGAGCTGGAATCTCAGCAGGCGGAGTATCAGGCTAAGCTGAACAAGTCGAATTCCGCGGTTGCTGAGAAGCAGGAAGAGGTCGATGCTCTGGTCGGTCAGGTCGAATCCGTGACCGCCGAGATCCAGGTATGCTACCAGAAGATCTCTATCTATGACCAGAATATCGCTGAAAAGCAGAAGGCGATCGACGAAGCGAATTCGGAGATCGACAACAGCATGAATACACTGCGCCAGCGCATCAAGACCATCTACATTTCCGGTGACGTCAGCGCGCTGGAGATCGTCATGGGCGCGAAGGACTTTACCGACTTCCTCGATAAGCTCCAGCTGGTCCAGTACGTCAGCGATCATGACGCTGAGCTGATCAACGGCATCAGGAAGAAGCTCAACACCATCTCTGAGGAGAAAAAGGCGCTCGAGGCAGATAAGGCAAGCCTGGAGGAAGAGCACACCACTTTGACCAATAAACAGGATGAGCTGACTAAGCTGCTCGATGAGAATAAAGAAACGCTCGCAAGCTTGCAGAGCGAGGCAAATGACGCGCAGATGCAGTTGAGCATCAGTGAAGAGGAGCTCAGCAAATTGAAGCCTGAGCTTCAGGAGTTAGTACGTCAGAGCCAGGCTGCTGCTGCGGCACAGGCAGCGGCGGCAGCTCCGTCATCATCTTCCGATGATGAAGAAGAGATCGATTACAGCGACAACGGCGGCGGTTCTTCCGGCGGCGGTTACAGCGCTCCGTCACAAATCGACGCAGGCGATGGCTGGACATGGCCGATCCCGGGCTGCTATACGATAACAGGCGGCTTCGGTGAGGGTCGTTCCTATGAGAGCCACGGCGGTACGGATATTGCCGCATCCATCGGTACCCCGATCTACGCGGCGAATTCCGGTACGGTCATCGATACCTCAAACGACTGTACTCATTCCAGCGCGGGCGTCGGCGGCTGTAACCACGGCGGCGGCTACGGCAACCATGTCTGGATCCAGCACGATAACGGCTACCAGACCATCTACGGTCATATGATCAACACCGCGGTTTCCACCGGTGAATATGTATCCAAGGGTCAGTTGATCGGCTATTCCGGTTCTACCGGCTGGTCCACCGGTCCTCACCTGCACTTTGAGCTGCGTATCAACGGCGTCAGAAGTAATCCGATGGCATTGTTCTAAAGACCGATAGGGGAGATTCCCCGACAATGAAATCATACATTTCGATCCCTCCGCATAAGCTAATGCGGAGGGATTTTTATGATGACTGCATTACAGATCGAAGAGTATAATAAAGGTTTTTTGCGCCGACTGCGCCGCAACAGGATCCGCGTGGAGCACCGTTACTGTGACGCGGTAACGCTCAAGTGCGTGACCTATGAGCATTATCGCGGCAAGGTCAACTGGACGTCTATCGATCGCTTTGTCAAGGCACAGCGCAACCGCGTTTTATGTCCGCCCGATATGGTGATCGCAAGCAGCAGCGGATACAAGCGCTTTGTATCGACGGATCTGAGCCGCAGGATGTGCGAGAACGCCGCGCTGTATCTGCTGAGGACGGTCGCCGATCGGCAAATCAAAGCCGTCCTCGTGGATGATGACGGCGACTGCGTCGGGCTGTGCGATTATTTGGCGGAGTACGGCGATCCCGTCAATGTCCTGAGTCCTGCGACCCGGATCTACGCGGCACAGGCGGAATACCTGCTCAATGAAAAGGGCGCGGCATTGAAGCTCGGTCGGGACAAAAGTTGCCTGAGAGACGCCGATCTGATCATAGCACCCGGGCGGTTGGAGGAAGAACGGCCCTGTCCGTCCGACGCGCTGATCCTGCCGGGTGAGATACCGGCGGTAAAGCAATGCGCCGCGGTGATATACGAGTATTTCTTTGAACTGCCGTCAAAGTTCCGTGAGATCTGCCCCGACTTTCTCGACGA
>CACWXE010000204.1 GCA_902764715.1 uncultured Ruminococcus sp.
TAAGGAAGCCGGCTTCATCAACATCAAGGGTCACCGTACCGTCGGCGGTATGCGCGCTTCTATCTACAACGCAATGCCGATCGAGGGCGTTGAGAAGCTCGTTGCCTTCATGAAGAAGTTTGAAGAGGAAAACAAATAATAATTAGGAATGAGTAATGAGGAATGAGGAATTGAGGGGAACACTTCGTGTTCCGGATTCCTGACGGATGAATCGGATGCGTTTGGTTCGCAACAATCGATCAGGTGCGGACAGCGTCCGCCCATGATTCCTAATTCCTAACTCCTAATTCCTAATTGATACAAGGAGTTTATCATGTATAACATTTTAAAGCTGAATAAGATCGCTCCTGTTGCGATCGAGCGCTTCGGCGCTGATTATAACTGTGTTGACGAGTGCGATGCGCCCGAGGGTATCCTCGTTCGTTCCGCTTCTATGCACGACATGGAGTTGCCCGAGAGCCTTCTCGCAATCGCTCGTGCCGGTGCAGGCGTCAACAACATCCCGCTCGACAAGTGTGCCGAGAAGGGTATCTGTGTATTCAACACTCCCGGCGCTAACGCTAACGCCGTTATGGAGCTGGTGATCGCGGGCATGCTGCTCGGCTCCCGTAAGATCAGCGAGGGTATCGCGTGGTGCAAGACCCTCAAGGACGATCCCAATAACCTCAAGGCTGTCGAAAAGGGCAAGAGCCAATTCGTCGGTCCCGAGATTAAGGGCAAGACCCTCGGTGTAGTCGGACTCGGCGCGATCGGCGTACTGGTCGCGAACGCGGCGCGTGCGCTGCATATGCACGTTATCGGTTACGATCCCTATCTGAGCGTCAACGCGGCACTGCATCTGTCCCGTCACGTTGTGACTGTCAACAACATCGACGAGTTGTACGCGCAGGCTGATTATGTGACCCTGCATCTGCCGGTCAACGACGGCACCCGCGGCATGATCGACGCTGATACCATCGCAAAGATGAAGGACGGCGTTCGCCTGCTGAACTTCTCTCGTGACGGTCTGGTCGTTTCTTCCGATATCAAGGCTGCTCTGGAGAGCGGTAAGATGGCGTCTTATGTGACTGACTTCGCTACCAACGATCTGCTCGACGTAGACGGCGTTGTCGCGATCCCGCACCTCGGCGCTTCCACTCCCGAGAGTGAGGATAACTGCGCGATCATGGCTGCCGACGAGATGAAGGATTATCTGGAGAACGGCAACATCAAAAACTCTGTCAACTTCCCGAATGTTTCTATGCCCAGAACCGGCGATACCCGCTTCTGCGTATTCCATCACAACGCGCCCAAGATGATCTCCAATCTGCTGGAGAAGATCGGCGGTAACGTTGAGAACATGGAGAATAAGAGCCGCGGCGATTACGCCTACACCATCATCGATGTGACCGGCGCGAATCCCGACGCCCTCGAAGCCGCTGAGTCAGTAGACGGCGTGATCCGTGTCAGAGCACTGTAATTTCTGTTAAAGAATAATAACACAATGATAACGCCCGTGGTTTCATCGCCGCGGGCGTTTTTTTAATGAGGAGTGAGGAGTTAGGAGTGAGGAGTTACGTTTCGGCGGATTTGTAGGGGAGGGGTGCTCCCCGTTGGGGAGACGTCACGAAGTGACAGTGGGAGATTCCCCTGATAGGGGAAATGTCCGCAAAGCGGACAAAAGGGTTGCCGTTCTCGCTTAGAGAAAGGCGTCTCCGCCGAGGAATGCTCCTCCCGGAGCGCTTTGATCAATGCTTGCCACAGGCGAAGCAAAGCAACACCTCCGTAGGGTACGGCGCTTGTCGACGTACCGCAACCTTTCCGATATATGTCACCTAAATAAGCAGCATATCAGCTTTTTCGTAGGGATGACCATTGGTCATACGCAGAATGACGGGCGTATTTGTAATCGAAAGCGTGAGATAGGGAAAACGTTTCTCCCAAACAGACGACCAATAGTCGGCTCTACGACGAAGCGGTACGTCGCGAGCGCCGTACCCTACAGTAAACGCTTCATCTGCTCCGCGGTTATGTGAGATGTATCGGATAGGTTTCAGCGGGAGCACCCGCCCTACGGAAGGGCAGCCGTATCGAGGATGTTCACATAAAGTTTAAAAAGAATTAGCACTCTCAACTTGACAGTGCTAAAATATGGAGTATAATAGATATTGTAATAAAAAATGTCATATGACACGGAGAGTTAACCCTCCGGCGCTTTGCGCCACCTTCCTTAACAAAGGGAGGCTTTACTATGACAAATACAATAAAGAAGGTTTGAACATGGCGAAAAAGCAATTTAAAACAGAATCCAAAAAACTGCTGGATATGATGGTCAATTCCATCTATACCCATAAGGAGATCTTCCTGCGCGAGCTGATCTCTAACGCGTCCGACGCGATCGACAAGCTTTATTTCCGCTCGCTGACCGACGACAGCGTGGGCATGAATCATGATGATTTCGAGATCCGTCTCACCGCGGACAAGGACAGCCGCATCCTGACCGTCACCGATAACGGTATCGGTATGACTAAGGAAGAGCTCGAGAACAACCTCGGCACCATCGCGAAGTCCGGCTCGCTCGACTTCAAGACCGATGAAGAGAATCAAAGCGAGAACATCGACATCATCGGTCAGTTCGGCGTAGGCTTCTACTCCGCGTTCATGGTCGCCGACAATATCAAGGTGGAGAGCAAGGCGTTCGGCAGTGACGAAGCCTTTGTCTGGGAGTCCTCGGGCGCGGACGGCTACACCATCAAGAAGTGTGAGAAGGACAAAGCCGGTACGGTCATCACCCTGCACATCAAGGAGGATACCGAAGAAGAAAAGTACGGTGAGTTCCTCGAGGTCTATCGTATCCGCGAGCTGATCAAGAAATACAGCGACTACATCCGCTACCCGATCCGCATGGAGACCTCGCATAAACAGCTCAAAGAGGGCACCGAGAACGAGTATGAGGACGTCTACGAGGATGAGACGCTCAACAGCATGACTCCTATCTGGAAGAAGCCGCAGAGCAAGGTCACCGACGAGGAGTATGCCGAGTATTACAAGGGCAAGTTCAACGATTATGAAGCGCCCCTCAAGGTGATCCGCCAGTCCACTGAGGGTAACGCGACCTATACCGCGCTGCTGTTCATCCCGTCTCACGCGCCGTATGATTATTACAGCCGCGATTACGAGAAGGGTTTGCAGCTCTATTCCAGCTCCGTGATGATCATGGAGAAGTGCAAGGATCTTTTGCCCGATCATTTCAGCTTTGTCAAGGGTCTGGTGGATAGCGCCGACCTGAGCCTGAATATCTCGCGTGAGATGCTCCAGCATGACCGACAGTTGAAGATCATCGCGAAGGCTTTGGTCGACCATCCGGATCAGGTTACCGTTACCGAGACGCAGAAGGAGAGCACGCTGGTCGTGGAGCTCCACGTTGCGCCTGAAGACATGGGTAAAGTGATCGGAAAGCAAGGCCGTATCGCCAAGGCGATCCG
>CACWXE010000205.1 GCA_902764715.1 uncultured Ruminococcus sp.
AGCGATATGTTTCGCTCATGGTTCATCTTCGTCAACTCCTTTGCGGCGCCGCTCTACATCTTTTTGAACGGCCTGTTCCAAAAGAAGTTCCAAAAGGATTACCGGCCGAATCTGCACAAGATCAGCTACTACCTGATCCTCGGATTCATCCTGAAAATCGCCATCTACGCGCTGCGGCGATTCAACGGCGAGGAGATCGGGCTGGATCTGTTCGGCAGTGCCGGCATCGACTGGTACTTCTTTATCATCGTGATGTACACGGTGACGCTCTATCTGCTCAAGGACGTCCACCACGGGATCGTGATCCCCGCGACGGTCGTTCTGGGCGTTGCGGCGGGATTCTTCCCGCTGGGCGACAGCTTCTATCTGATGCGCTACTTTGTATTTCTGCCCTTCTACGCGGCGGGCTACTACCTGACGCCCGCTAAGGTAAGGCGTTTTTCACACCAGACGAAGGTCAAGCTCGTCGGCGTCGCGTTTTTGGTAGTCTATTTCATTCTGTGTTTCAGAATGAGAGATACGATCTATCCCCTGCGTATGCTGTTCACCGGCAGAAACCCCTACAACATCGTCCCCATCGAGGGTTGTACCTTCTATCACCGACTGCTGTGCTACGGCATTTCGGCGGTCATGATCATCGCGGTCATCGCCATCATCCCCAATCGCAAGGTACCGCTGCTCACGCATATGGGACGCAACACGCTGAGCGTACTCTTCTGGCACTATCCGATCGTGCTGCTGATGTGGCACTTCGGGGCGTTTGATTTCCTGCTGACATTGGGCGATCCGCTGTGGAAATTCAGCGTATTGACCGCGGCTGTGCTCACGGCGCTGATCCTGTCCTTCGACATCTTCAGCTGGCCGCTGAGAAAACTGCAATGGCTGATCGACAAGATCCCGCCGATCCCCTGTTTTGTCATGGACAGCGTAATCCTCATCGGCGCGGCAGTCGTGAACATCTGGTTCCCGATCTGATTCATCGGTCGGGATGCCACGGGCTGACACGCATGTCAGCACTCGCAACAACAATTTGTATACCGCACTCACTCTGACGGCACGGTTCATCCGTGCCGTTTTTCTTTGCACAAAGCATGGGAAAACTATTTCAAATATTTTTGAAATTCCTATTGACTTTTGTTAGGCGCGGCGCTATAATACACTCAAACAGCTGTTTAAAATTATTTTGAAATAGATTCGGAGGTGAGCCGGTGTCATTAGGCAGTACATTCAAAACACTATCCGACCCGCAGCGGCGCGAGATCCTGATGCTGATCAAGAAGAATTACCGCATGTCAGCCGGTGAGATCGCCGAAGCGCTGGGTGTAACACCGCAAAAGCTGAGCTATCATCTGAAGCTGCTCAAGGAAAGCGATCTGCTGATCGAAAGCAAGGAAAAGAACTTTGTCTATTACGAGCTCAACGCCTCGCTCTTTGACGAGCTGATTTTATGGCTCAAGCAATTCTAGGCACTTGTGCCTTTTTCTATCACTCTATTTCCGTCATCTTGGCACGCGTGCCTATTTCGATCACTCTGTATCCTACATCTTTCCTAACTATTCAAGGAGGTTTACGATGAAACGATTCAAGAAAATCACGATCATTTTGTTAGCGATCCTGCCGACGATCTATTCCGCGATCGCCGTATTCTTCATCCTGCCCGATACGGTCGCGGCGCACTTCGGGATCGACGGCACACCCGACCGCTACGGTTCCAAATACGAAGCCTTCCTCTTCCCCGCCATCATCCTCGTTATTACGCTGCTTTATTTCCTTTACAGAAAATTCCAAGAAAAATCCTCCAAAGAGGATAACGACCGTACCGCGCGGACTCTCGATATTCTGGATACGGTGATCCTGATCGTCATGGTGCTGTTCAACGCGCTGTGCGTCTTTCTGCTGACCATCATGAAGCACCCCGGAACGATGAAGAACAAGGAAAACATGATCTTCGTCATCATCTCCTGCGTCATGGGCGTATTGTTCATCCTGCTGGGCAACATCCTGCCCAAGACCAAGCCCAATGATTTCATCGGTGTGCGCCTGAGCTGGTGCACAGACAGTGACGAGCACTGGCACATCACCAACCGTAACTGCGGTATCGCGATGGTGCTCGCGGGTATCTGCACCGTCATCGCCGGGCTGATCGTCCGCAACGGCACCTATATCATCTACATGATCCTTTCATTGATCCTGTTTTTAACGGTTGCAACAATTTATTCTTATGTTATAATAAAGCGTGAGAAAAAGTAAAAAAGCCTCCCTTTTTAAGGTGAGATTCTGTCCAAAACTTGTTTTGGGTCACAGAATCCATACAACGGAGAGGTGTCACGAAGTGACGGAGGGTTGCCCGCGGCATCCTCAAACAAATGTATCCGAGGTAACAAGCTATGCATATCTATCGAATCGCAGAAATGAATATCGCCGTCAAGGCGCGTTATGAAGAGACCTATCGCTATATGGCAGGTTTTCTGACCGACAGCGAGGAGTATGAGCTGTTGATCGAGCCGACCGACGAGATGATCCGTTATGAAGCCGAACTGGGCGAAGAGATCCACGGCGATCCCGGCAGTCCGTATATCTGTGAGGCGGTCGCCATCCTGCGCGTGATCTGCAACTACATCATTGACAAGAGCGGGTTCTTCCTGCATTGCTCATGCCTGAAATACAAGGAGGAAGCGATCATCTTCACCGCACCCTCCGGCACCGGCAAAAGCACCCATGCCGCGTTGTGGCGCAGGCATTTCGGCGACGAGGTCACGATGATCAACGACGACAAGCCGCTGGTGCGCGAAAAGGACGGCAGGTTCATCATCTACGGTACGCCGTGGAACGGCAAGCACGGCATCGGCGAAAACACCTGTGCCCCCGTCAGGGCGATCGTGTTCCTCTCGCAAGCGCCGGAGAATCACGCCGCGCCGATCAACCCGGTCGAGGCGATCACCCTGCTCCTGCAGCAGACCGTGCTCCCCTCCGATAAAGCGCACCTGTCAAAGCTGCTCGATATGCTCGGCAGGATGGTCGAAACCATCCCCATGATCCGCCTTGGCTGCACCATCAGCGACGAGGCGGTGACGACGGTGTATCGAGAGATTTATGGATAACAATATTCCCCATCCCGAACGCAAACAGATCCGCATGCCGGAGTTCAGTTATTCAGAGAATCGTATTTATTTCATCACCATCTGTTCGAAAGATAAAAAGCAAACGTTTAGCAGAGTTGTAGGGTACGGCGCTTGCGACGTACCGAACGTAGCACTCTCCCCGTACGGAAATGTGATTAAAAAAAACATACATTTGATGGATAACAAATATAACAACGTTTTCATTGATCATTTCGTGATCATGCCGAATCATGTACATATGCTGATCGTTGTCAGCCCGCCGCCCGAAACGGAACAAGATAATACCGCACGGGTCTCCTATTTCGGTACGTCGCAAGCGCCG
>CACWXE010000206.1 GCA_902764715.1 uncultured Ruminococcus sp.
GTCACGACCACCTCGTCCTGGATGGCCGCGTCGTACCCGCCGACATAGCTTACTGTGTACTTCTCGTTCCACTGGGCGGTGAGGGTAACGGTCTGGTTAGCATCCTTGACGATGGAGTCGATCTGGTCCTGAGAGGCGCCGTCCTCGACAAAGAAGTGGCCGTCGAGAAACTCAGGGATCTGTTCCAATGAACCGGTATGACTTAGGTGCAGTGAATTTTCTAAAAAAGAAATATCATTAACGATCACGTTTTGTTTTTCAAGCGCCGCTCTCAGGGTCGCTTTATCTGTCTTTAAGGTGTTGACGCGGACGGTGATCGGCGGTCTGCCGAGAATTCCCCGCAGCGCCTTTTCTGTCAAATCCTGTCCGTATGTCGCGATCAGCTCCGTCACCATGGTTTCGGGACAGGAATAGACCACGCTGAAATATTTGACGATATTTTGCTGATCCGGCAAGAGATACGCCTTATCCGCGCGTACAAAATTGCGCAGGATCGCGTTGACGAAGCCGGAGCTTTTATACAGCCTGAGCTGTTTGCAGAGCTTAACGCTCTCGTTGACAGCGGCACTGTCGGGCACCTTATCCATATAGATCATCTGATACATGCCGAGATACAGGACGATCAGCGTACCCTTTTCGATCTTTTTGATACGAATGGACGTTTTCTTTATGAACGGCGTTATTGATGGCAATGGCAGAATACGCGTCCTCATAGAGCACGCGGTACAGCACGTTATGCGCGATAGATCTGACATTAGCCATGATTATTTCCTCTGCAATAATGTATAGTAGTTTATCTTCTGCGGTTGTTCGCGATCATCAGCAGTCGCAGGAGCTGTGCGATCGACGTCGCGGCGGCGGCAACATAGGTCATTGCCGCAGCGGTCAAAACCTTTTTCGCGCCGCTGTATTCATCGGGATTGAGCATGTTGGTTTCTTTGATCGTTTTCAGCGCACGATTTGACGCGTTGAACTCGACCGGCAGTGTGATCAGTGTAAACAGTACCGATAAGGAAAACAGCACGATACCGATGATCAGCACAAAGTCGTATTTTGCGGGCAGCAGTAATCCGACTACTAGGAACAGCCAGCTCAATCGGGAGCCGAAGTTTGCCATCGGGACGATCGCCGAACGGATCTTGTTGGGCAGATAACCCTCGGCGTGCTGAACCGCGTGTCCCGCTTCGTGACAGGCTACGCCCACAGCCGATACGGTAGTGGCGTTATAGACGGATTCGGAGAGGCGGATCACGTTTGTGCGCGGATCAAAATGATCCGTCAGATTGCCCTGTACCGGTTCGATACGAACACCGGTCACACCGTGTGCCGACAACACCTGCTGAGCCGCCTGAGCACCGGTGAGATGTCTGGAATTCGCGATCTGCGAATACTTGCTGAAGCTCGATTTGACCGCGATGTTGCAGATCAGCGACAAAATGAAGCACGGCAGCATATATATCAGATAGTTCAAATTATAAAATACCATCGTTCTTTCTCCTTTTCATTTATTCTCCCAGCTTATCCTTGCCGGTGAGCGGATGGCCGATCAAAAATGTTTTCGCGTCCATACGCTTTTTTCCTTCGAGCTGTAACTCTTCGATCACGACAGCGCCGTCGGAGCAGGCGATCGTGAGCGGATCGGTCGCGATCACCGAACCCGCTTCACCGTTTCCTTTGCCTAAGGAAGTGCGGTAGATCTTGAGCTTTTTGCCGTGCAGTGTCGTCTGCGCGATCGGCCAGCTGTACAGACCTCTGACAAGATTATGCACCTCGAGTGCCGGTTTATGCCAATCGATCTCAGAGATCGACTTGTCGAGCATCGGCGCGTGGGTCGCGAGCGCTTCATCCTGCTTTTCGGCGGTCAACTCGCCTTTTTCGAGCATCTCGAGCGCCTCGGTGATCATCTCACCGCCTAAGTCGGAGAGCTTGTTGAACATACTCTCTGCGGTATCGTCGATGTTGATCGGGATCGCCTTTTGATACAGCATATCGCCGGTATCGACCCCTTCAGCCATCTGCATGATGGTCACGCCGGTTTCTGTATCGCCGTTGATGACCGACCACTGGATCGGCGCCGAGCCGCGATATTTCGGTAAAAGTGAGCCGTGTACGTTAATACAGCCGTACTTTGGCAGATCGAGGATCTCTTTCGGCAGGATCTTGCCGTATGCCGCGACCACGATACACTCGGGGTCGATCTTCTGAATGATCTCAAGCGCCTCACCGTCGCGAAGGGTCTTCGGCTGACAGACCGTCAAGCCGTGTTCGAGCGCGCATACCTTCACCTCGGGAGGTGTCATCACCATTTTTCTGCCGCGAGGCTTATCGGGCTGGGTGAACACCGCCGCGATCTCGTGTCCCGCTTTGATCAGGCTTTCCAAACAGGGTACGGCGAAATCGGGCGTACCCATGAATATGATCTTCATTCTTCCTCTTCTCTCATTTCACGCAGTTCTTCTTCGGTCAACATCCGCTCCACCTTCGATTTGAAGATGATGCCGTCGAGGTGATCGAATTCGTGGCACATCGCCTGTGCCAGCAGATCGTCGCCCTCCAGCTCAACGAAATCGCCGTTTCTGTCCTGAAAACGCGCTTTGACATGAGCGGGGCGTTTGATGATGCCGAATTCGCCGGGACAGCTCAGACAGCCTTCCTGTACCTCCTGCTCACCCTCGGATTCAATGATCTCGGGATTGATGAACTCGATCGGACCTTCACCGACGTCGATCACGCAGATACGGCGCATCACGCCGACCTGAGGCGCGGCAAGACCTACGCCGCCGGAATCGGCAAGGGTCTCGACCATATCGTCGAGCAGATCCCATATCCTTTGATTGAATTTTTCTACCGGGCGGCACTTTTTGGTCAGGATCGGGTCGCCCTCTTTTACGATATTACGCAGTGCCATATTGATCACTCCTGTGATTGGATCTATCGGGAGGAACCTGCCCTCCCCTACATCGTATAATAGTCATTGCGAAGTTCCGTAGGAACTGTGGCAATCTCAACCTATTTATAAGCTCAGCGGATCCATATCCGCATAGACCGTTACACTGCCGAACTCACGATTGGATGAAAACTGCACGAGCATACGCGCGAGCATCTCGCGAAAACGGCTGTCGTTACGGCATTTCAGTATCAACTTGAATCTGTATTTATTACTCACCTTGAATACCGCCGCCTGAGAGGGTCCGAGGACCCTGAGCGGGATATCGGTGAATTCTGTCTGCAATATTTGTGTCATTTGCTTGGTGAACGCAAACGCGGCGCCTTCGGTCTGCCTCGCGTTTTCGCCGACAAAGCCGACCATGCAAATGCTTACGAACGGCGGGTACAGCATCGCTTTTCTGATGCCGATCTCCGCTTGATAAAACGCGTCATAATCCTGCCTCGCCGCTAAAGCGATGATCGGATTCTCGGGCGTATAGGTTTGGATAATGGCTCTGCCCTTATCCTTTCCCCTGCCGGATCGTCCGACGACCTGCGTCAAGAGAGAAAAGGTGTTCTCATAACTGCGGTAGTCATCGAGATACAGCATATGATCGGCATTCAGCACACCGACTAAAGTGACGTTCGGGAAATCCAATCCTTTCGCGACCATCTGCGTTCCGACGAGGATATCATACTCGCCGTTTGCGAAGGCGGTCAGCTTCTTCTCATGAGAAGAACGCGTCATGGTGGTATCGGTATCCATCCTGAGGATCCGCGCTTGCGGAAAGATCTCCGCTATCTCGACCTCAGCACGCTGGGTACCGGTACCTCTGAGGCGCAGGCTGTGACTGTGACAGGTGGGACACTCCGTCCTGTACGGCACGGAGTAACCGCAGTAGTGACACATCATGCGGTTGTTGGCGCTGTGATAGGTCAATGAGATCGAGCAGTTCGGACAGGTCAGCGGTTCACGGCAGGAATTGCAGGTAACATAGGAATTGTACCCGC
>CACWXE010000207.1 GCA_902764715.1 uncultured Ruminococcus sp.
TAATTCCCTTGTCCAGCCAAAATTTGCGGCACTTCTTAATTATTACATTGTAAATATTCTTTTAATTATTTCTCTGTCCTCTTGACGGGGTGCGGTTCACAAAAGAGTCATCCCTTTTTTGTTATGCCGACAATTACGTGTTTGTAGGGGAGGGTCTTGTTGCTCAGCCGCAGACGGCACCCCTCTGCCCGTGACACAAGTGTCCGGGCACCTCCCCAGCGGGGAGACCCCTCCCGTAACGTTTCCTTAATATCGCTGTTTTATGCGAAGCAGATGAAACCTGTTGTAGGGTACGGCATTTATGACGTACCGAGAATGACGGGCGTATCCGTTGTCGAAAGCGTGAGGTAGGAGAGAAATGTTTCTGCCATGCGGGACGTCGAACACGCGTGTTGAGCGCCGCACCCTACGAAAAAAGAGATCTGCTCCGCGTTTGGGTGACATATATCGGATAGGTTGCGGCGGGAGTGAACCCCCGCCCTACCATAGGTTCATCCACGACAATCACACCAACATTGCGCGCATTTTCAGCAGGATCTTCTTCTCCTTGCGGGAGATCTGCACCTGGGTGGTGCCGAGGACGTCGGCGGTCTGCTGCTGGGTCTTGTGCCGATAATACCGCTGGATGATCAGCATACGCTCGTCATCCGACAACGCGTTGATCACCTCGCGCAGGGAGAGGTGTTCGGTCAGCGCTTCTTCGGGCGACGGCACGGGCACATCCACATATCCCTCGTCGTCCTCACCCGACAGGGACAGCACCGCCCTGGACGCGGACAGCGCCTGAGCCGCCTGATACACATCGACCCCGAGCTGCTCCGCCAGTTCGGTGATCGTGATCTCGCCGTCATGCCGGGTGCGGTATTGCTCACAGAGCTTTTGCGCGCGCATACTCAGCTCCTGCAGGGAGCGCGACACCTTGACGCTGCCGCCGGAGCGAAAGAGCTGTTTGATCTCGCCGAGGATCACCGGCACGGCGTAGGTGGAGAACCGAAAGCCCCGGCTCTCATCAAAGCGATCCACTGACTTTATGAGCCCGACACATCCCGCGGAATAGAGGTCGTCATATTCGATCCCCTTGCCCGCGAAGCGATGGGCGCAGGCGTGTACCAGCCGCAGATTTTGTTCGATCAGCTCATTTCTGTCCATAGGCGCGGATGAAATTCTTTTCGAGCGTGACGGTGGTGCCCTTGCCGACCGTCGAGCGCACCTTGACGCTGTCCATAAAGCTCTGCATCACCGCAAAGCCCAGCCCTGCGCGTTCATCGGCGGAGGTGGTAAAGAGCGGCTCCATCGCCTGCTTGATGTCGGGGATACCCACGCCCCTGTCGCGGATCTTGATGACGGCGCGTCCTTTATCGGTGAGCTTCGCCTCGATAGTGACGGTGCCGAAGGTATCGGGGTAGGCGTGGACGACGGCATTGGTGACCGCCTCACTCACGGCTGTCTTGACGTCGGCGATCTCGGCGACGGTGGGATCGAGCGGCAGTAAAAACGCCGCTACGGCGGAGCGCGCAAAGCTCTCATTGGCGCTTTTGGAGATAAAGCTGAGCTTCATTTCATTGACCGTTTTCATTTCATCACCCCCAGGCTTTCCAGTCCCGACAGGACGAAGATCTTTTGCAGGTTGGGCGGCACGTTGACGACCTCGAGCTTGCCGCCGAGGAGCGAGATCATGCGGTAGCGCCCCATGACCAGACCGATGCCCGACGAGTCCATGAACCCGACCTTGCCGAAATCCAGCACCAGCCGCGAGGGTCGGCTGTGCTCGCACTGCGCGTCGATATCTCCGCGGATCCGCGGCGCGATATGGTGGTCGATCTCGCCGTAAAGCCTCGCCGTGACCACCCCGTTTTTGTATGTAATATCAACCATTGTTTTCCTCCAAAGTAAATCAGTTGAAAGTTGACAAGTGTTTCTACCTACGGTCGAACTAATTTATGTCAACCCTCAGTCACTTCGTGACAGCTCCCTTAGGAAAGGGAGCCTTTTGTAGAAAGTGATATCATTAATGGGTGCGGGTATCCCGCCCAATAAGCCTCCGAACGGAGGCGGAGGGATTGCATCAATGCTGCGCAGCAGCCACCTTAATTTTCCACTTTCCATTTTCAACTTTCCACTAAAAAAAACCTACCCTGCTACTAATAGTAATAGGATAGGCTTAAAAAGGTTGTCGTATTCTGTTGAGTTCTTATATTTTGCTCATGCACTGCGCTCAAACGTATCAACCCTCAGGCGCTTTGCGCCAGCTCCCTTAGGAAAGGGAGCCTTTTTCGCAATGATGATCGATGATATACGGCCGCATTTCGGACGCGAGGTACAGCGAACCGCAGACGAAGATATCATCGCCGTAGGAGAGTGCCTTATCATACGCCTCAAGAGGGCTTTCGATGACCTCGATGTCGTCGCATACGCCGCCTAGTCTGCGTGCCAGATCTGCCGCGGGCAGGGCTCTGGGGTTGTCGATATCGGTCACGATGATCCGCTTGAACAGCCCATCCAGGAGGTTCAGCGCTTTGCTGTCCTTATCGGCGAGGATGCCGATGATCAGGGTCTTGTCGCCCTCGGCATAGTAGGTGCGTACTGCGGTCGCGAACGCCTGTAAGCCGTTGGGATTATGCGCGCCGTCGAGGATCACCACGGGGTTCTCACGCAGCTTTTCAAAGCGCGCGGGATGATGGACCTGCCGCAAGCCGTCGCGGATGTTTTCGATCGTAATGTTCTTGCGGTGCTCCTTTTGCAGTACCTCGATGACCGCCAGCGCACAGCGCAGATTGTCGATCTGGTGCGAGCCGAGCAGAGGCAGACGCATCGGCAGCTCGCGGTAGACAAAGCTCGTGCCGTCGCGATCCATCTCGGTGACGGTCAGACGGATATCCTCGGCGCGGTAGAGCGTGTTGTGCTCACGACGCGCCTTTTCTTCGATCACGGCGAAGGCTTCACGCGGCTGCGGCGCGGTCACGGTGGTGCCGTAGCTCTTGATGATGCCCGCCTTTTGGTAGGCGACCGCCTCAATGGTCTCGCCGAGCACGGCGGTGTGGTCAAGGTCGATGCGCGTGATCACCGAGCACAGCGGATACGGGATCAGGTTGGTGGAATCCAGCAGGCCGCCCATGCCGACTTCACAGACGACGACGTCACAGCCCAGCTTTTTGAAAAGGTAAAAGCTCAGCACGGTGATGAACTCGAATTCCGTGATGACGGTGCCCTGCTCATTGAGCTTTTTGAGCTTCGGCTCAAAGAAGGTGACCGCCTCGGCGAGGGTCTCTTTGTCGATCATCTGATTGTTGATCTGGATGCGCTCGCGGAAATCGACGATATACGGCGAGGTGAACAGCCCGACCTTATAGCCCGCCTGCTGCAGCACGGAGCTGAGCATGGC
>CACWXE010000208.1 GCA_902764715.1 uncultured Ruminococcus sp.
AAATGCTGCGGCAATCTCACCCTATATATATGTCATTGCGAGAAAAAAGACGCACGCGTCCGATCTCAACCTATACTAATAGTCATTGCGAGGCATTTATGCCGTGGCAATCTCAACCGATTAATAATTATTTCTCACTATCATACTCCGCCGCGTATTGCCCACGGTAGCGCGGTCATGGAAATATCGTGGGCGGAAAGGAAAGGTATTTGAATATGGACGATTTGACGCCGAAAAAGGCATATCATCCCGAAGAAGAATACGAATCACTGGAGCTCGAACAGCAAGGCTTTGGAACAGAACAGGCACAGGCTGACAGCAATGCTATCCCGGAACCTGTCGCCGACGCTCCTGCCAATGAAATCCCTGTAAAAGCAATAAATTCCGAGCCCATGCAGGAATACACGTTACCGCAGCAGCCTCAACAGCAGACGCCTCCTGCACAGCCTGTGCAGCAGCCCGCGGCATATCCGAACACAGCGCCCTACGGCTATCCCTACTACCCGCAGCCCATGCAGCAACCGGTTCAACAGCCGGTACAGCAGCCCGTACAGCAGCCTGTGCAGCAGCCGGCGCAGTACTACTATCCGAACACGGGGTATCAGCAGGCGCCGGTCTATCCGCAGACGCCGCCCCAACCCGATCAGTCCGTCAAAAACTTCCAACCCTACGCGCCCATGCCGAGTCAGGCGCCGACCCCCGCTCAGCCGGTGAATCAAAAGCCGCCGAAGGAGCCTACCTCCACCGGCACCAAGGTGTTCATCATCATCCTCTGCGCACTGCTCGCGGCAATGGTCGTAGGATTCGGATTCTATATCGCGAGCACACATCGCGGACAGGGCGCGCCCACGATCGATCCCGATAATCCTTTCTCCTTCGGAGATAACGGTGAGAACGGCGACGGCAACTCCGAATACGGCGTCAACCCGTTCTCCTTCAATCAAAACGGCAGCTACACCGACGTTGAGGACACCATCACCCTGATCGTCGACAACGGTGAGACCCAAAAGCGCGACGATGACAATCCCGATTCCGTCGGAAAGCCGGATGAGGACGCAAAGAACATCCAACTCGAGGATCTTCCCAAGGATAAGGATGACGCGAAATACACCACCCAGAGCGCTTATAATTCGGTCAGCGACAGCGTTGTGACCGTCATCTGCTATCAGGATAAGATCACGGATGATATCGCCGACGCCGTCTCGCAAGGCTCCGGTGTGATCATCTCGTCGGACGGCTATCTGATCACCAACGCCCATGTCATCGGCAACAGCCGCGTCTACGCCGTCAGCATCCTGATGAACAACGGCGACAAGTATCAGGCGCAGATCGTCGGCTACGATACATGGACCGACCTCGCGGTACTCAAGATCGACGCAAAGGATCTCAAAGCGGTCACCTTCGGTGACTCCGAGAAGATCGCGATCGGCGACGATGTGATCGCAGTCGGCTCACCCGGCGGTAAACAGTTCCAGAACACCCTGACCAGAGGCGTTGTCTCCGCTGTCGACCGTGAGCTGTCCGTCAACAAGAACGTGCGCTACATCCAGTGTGACGCCGCGATCAGCCCCGGCAGCTCGGGCGGTCCGCTGTGCAATCTCTACGGTCAGGTGATCGGCATCACCACCGCCAAGGCGGTCGCCGAGCACTTTGAGAGCATGACCTTCTCCATCCCCTCCGCGACAGTGGAGAAGATCGCGGGCGATCTGATGCACTACGGCTATGTCAAGGGCCGTACCCGCATCGGCTTCTCCGGCAAGGAGCTCGCCTCCGGCGATTACTCCGGCGCTCCCGCGGGCGTTCTCGTCAGCAAGATCGATTCGGAAGGCTCCCTCGCGGGCACCGATATCAAAGAGGGCGATATCATCACGGAGCTGGACGGCAAAACGATCACCTCCTTCCAGGATATCTACGATGTCCTCAACAGCCACAAGCCCGACGATAAAGTAACCGTCAAAGCAAAACGCCCCTCCGCGGCAATAAAATAAACATTAAAACACAAAAACAGCGCTTCCGCAAGGAGGCGCTGTCTTATTATGTTACTGAAAACTGAAGATTGAAAACTGAAAAATGAATAATGAATATCGTCAAAAAGCATTTCGGTATATTTGTAGGGGAGCGGCTTGCTGCTCCCGCTACCTCTCCGATATATCTCATTCAAACGCGAAGCAGATCGCTATATTGTAGGGGAGGGGCTTGCTCCTCCCGCGGCAGTGCGCAGGATCATCAAATACACAAGTCAAGGAGAAGTATACCCTTTGCTTCGCACATACATTCATGTAGATGAAACGCAACGGGAGCAGCAAGCCGCTCCCCTACAAATTCGCTGCAACGCTTTCTGTAGGGCGGGGGCTTGCTCCCGCCGAAACCTATCTGATAAATACCACCCAAGCGCGCAGCAGATCAATTATACCGTAGGAATGATTATCAAATACACGTTTCCAAAAGCCTCACACCTGCGACAGCACCTCACCCACCTTGTCGTGGATCACGAGGTCTGCCATATGGTCATAGGGGGTCGCGTCGCGGTTGATCAGGATCATGTGATCGCCGCCGAAGCAACGCACATAGGACGCCGCGGGATAGACCGTCAGCGAGGTACCCGCCACGATCAGCGTATCCGCGTTGCGGATATCTTCGACTGCCTGCATGACCGTATCCTCGGGCAGGGCTTCTTCATACAAAACGACGTCGGGCTTGATGATACCGCCGCATTCGCACTGCGGCACGCCCTCGCTCTCGGCGATCTTCTCCACGCCGTAGAACTTGCCGCATTTCATGCAGTGATTGCGCAGCACCGAGCCGTGCAGCTCATGTACGCGTTGACTGCCCGCCGCCTGATGCAGTCCGTCGATATTCTGGGTCACGACAGAACGCAGGATGCCCTCTCTCTCCCACTTGGCGAGCGTGAGGTGCGCCTTATTGGGCTTTGCTGTCAGGCACAGCATCTTATTGCGGTAAAAGCGATAGAACTCCTCCGGATTACGCACAAAGAAGGTGTGGCTGAGGATCTCCTCGGGCGGATAA
The DNA here is from genome assembly GCA_902764715.1 of uncultured Ruminococcus sp. Lineage (GTDB taxonomy): Bacteria > Bacillota > Clostridia > Oscillospirales > Acutalibacteraceae > Ruminococcoides. The sequence continues at coordinate 3,028 of CACWXE010000208.1, forward strand.
TCATACTGCTGATGATACAAGCCGTCGGCGGAGCGGAAATCGGGGATCCCGCTCTCGGTCGATACGCCCGCTCCTCCGAAAAAGACGATGCGGTGACTGTTATGGATGATCTCTCTGAGTTTTTCGATGTCTGTCATACGGCGCCTCCTGTACGCTTTTTCTCTATTATAACGCGCAAAAACGGCGGGAGCAAGCCCCCACCGCTATTTTTGGACATAAAAAAACAACCACCCTACTGGGTGGAAGCTTTTATGTGTTGGCATCTTCCTATTTTCACACTCCGTCGCCAGAGCACTATCTTCGGCACTACAGGGCTTAACTTCCGTGTTCGGGATGGGAACGGGTGGACCCCGAACAGTTGCTATTATAGCACCGTCAATTTGAAAATGCAAGTACTTTTTAACAATTTTTTAATAAAATTTAAATTTTCGTAGTATTTCATAGTTTTATTTGACTATCTTATCCAATTTGAGTACAATAGAGATAAGTTGCTTTGATTCTGTCGAAACAAGGCAAAAACAGAAACCATGAGGTGTCACAAATGAAACGAATTCTTTCTATCGTATTATCCCTGTGCCTGATCCTTTCATGCGCGGCGATCTTCGGCGGATGTAATACCAAAACCTCCAACGACTGGCCTGTCACCATCGGCGACGTCACCATCGACAAAGAGCCCGAGAACATCGTGGTGCTCAATGACGTTTTCGCCGACGTCATCTCCTATATCGGCTATGACATCAAGATGGCGGGACGCTCGGAGGAATGTGATCAGGAATTTTTGCACGTTGTCCCCGTGATGGGCAAGGGCGCCGCTCCCGATACCGCGGCGATCGCGGCGGCCAAGACCGATCTGGTCATCGCGGATAAGTCGCTCAGCGCCGACGCGAAGAGCGCGATCGAATCCAACGGCGCCAAGGTCATCACCTTTGACGTACCCACCACCTCGGACGCGCTCAAGAATCTGTATACCGATCTCGGCACTGCCTTAGGCGGCAAGACCACCGGCAAAGAAAAAGGCGAAAAAGGCTATGATGAGCTGCTCAATATGCTCAGCACCATGAACACCGCCACCTCCAACGTCGTGCAGACGGTCGCCTACATCTATACCGACGCGGACGGTAAGCCCTGTACCTTCGTCAAGGGTACGCTGGAGTACCAGTTCTTCAACTACAACGGCAACAGTAACGTATTTGCCAACCAGACCGCGCCGCCTATCAACCTCGACGAGCTCAAGCTCGGTTCTCCCAATTTCATCTTCTATGACAATGATAATGTGCTGGCGATATTGAACGCCGATCCGAGCCTTGCCAACGTCCACGCGCTCGCTGAGGGTCACACCTATCAGATCCCGAAGAAAGCATTCTTCCGCTTCGGCAAATCCGCCGAGCAGGCGATCTTTGATATGCTCAACTACATCGACAAGACCACCAAGGGAACGCCCGACAGCGCGACACGCGACTATTCCGTGCCCGCTACAATAGCTGAGACCGCCGCAGCCGCAGCTGCAGCCGCACCTGCCGCTACCGAGGCTCCTGCCGCAAACAACGCGGCGCCCGCCGCGGCAAGCAGCCAAAACGACAGCGATGAGATCAACTTCAGCGTAGACGGATAAACCGCAGATAACAGCAACAGCCTCCGTGAAAACGGGGGCTGTTTTTTCGGTTGAAATCGCCGCAGGGATTTTACGACATTTCCTGCCCCCTCTGACGAGGGGGCGGCAAGATAACTTGATGTTATTGAGTATTACTTAACCTGCGGGGGAGAGATAACGCGACATCATTGTTACGAACCGCTTTTT
>CACWXE010000209.1 GCA_902764715.1 uncultured Ruminococcus sp.
TTGCCTTGGGCATAACGGTGATGCCGGTGCACTTGCCGCCCAGGTCGATGGTGCGGCCGTTCAGATCGAGGATCATCTCTTTGCAAACCTTGAGACCGTTGGTGTCGTTGAACGCGACGCCCTTCGCGATCTTGGAGGGGTTGACGCCTCTGGAGGAATCGCCCTTGATATCGGTGATCAGGGTAACGATCGCCTTGCCGGACGCGTTGGATGCGGTTGCCCATGCTTCGTCAAAGTTGGAGAAGGTCTTTTCGGTGTTGCCGACCTTGACCTTGGCTACGGCATAAGTGTTGTTGGTCGCCTTGATCGCGGCGTTCATCTGCGCGATGCGGTTGATGGATTCGCTGACGTCGTTGATGTTCTGCATGATAGCGTCGAGCTGTACTTTCTGATCGCTCTTGCCCTGATGCTCATACTCGGCGATCTTGTATTCGATGCAGTTGAGAGTGAGGATGGTGGTATAGTCCATCAGGCAGGTCTGATAGACGTCGTCGTTGACCTTGTTGATCTGGTTGATGGTGCTGTTATAGTCGATGACCTTGTTGAAGTCGCAGTCGACGTTGGAAACACGCTGGGTGGAGAGCAGATAGTCACGGTACTTGATGAGAGCGGACTTGTTGTTCTTCTCTAGATATGCCTTGACAGCGGCAGCGTCGTTGACGTCGAGGTCAGCCTGCTTGTTGGGAGTGACATCCAGCGCGGTGGAGAGCAGGTTTCTGCTGAGCTTGGAGGAATCGATCTCGGAGTTCTTGAGAACTGCCTTGAACTTGTTATAGGTCGCTTCGTCGATCACGCGGTCGGAGAAGGCTTCCAGCTCGCCGCCGAGCTTGTCGATCTTGCCGGTGACGTAGGTGTAATCGGTCTTGACTTCGTGCAGACGGTTCTTGAAGGTCTCTACGCCGATCTTCTTCTCGAGCTTGTCGAGGATCACGAGAGCTTCTGCGTGGTTGGAGGAGATCTGATCGGACAGACGGGAGAGATCCTCGCGGATGACTTCGGTATCCTTGCTCAGGGTCTTTTCCTCTTCAAAGAGCAGGTCCTTCATGACGTTCTTGATACCGACGGCGATTGCGCCGTAAGCGGTTTTGCCGAAGCTGTTGTCGATCATCTTCTCGAGATATGCCTTGACCATCTGGAGAGAGACCTTCTTGGATTTGACGTAGACTTTTTCCAAAGCCTCTTTCTCATAGTCGTTCAGGAAGGGCTGATTCCTTTTGTTGGTCTTCTTCTCGGTGGGCTGTACGGTGGGCTGTACAGTATTCTGATCGGAGTTGACTGTTTCAGTGGCAACTGCAACAGAGGTTTGAGCAGTGGACTTATTCTCTGCAGCCGCGGTGCTGACGGTTCCTAAGATACCCAGTGCCGAACCGGCGCAAACGATGGATAAGAGGATGCTGACTACTTTTGTTGTAACGGTTGTCTTTTTCATAACGGTACTCCTTTTCGCAATCTCTTTTTAACTTGACTATAGTATAGCAGACAGACCGTCACAAAACAGGGACAAAAATAAGGACAAATTGAAGATTTTTAATATTTTTTTCAATTTTTTTGAAAAATACAATCAGAAAACCGCTATCCGACATGATACAAGCCTCAGTTTCGGCTGACTTAATACCGTGCGAAAAGAGAATTCAGCGACGGCTTGAGTCAAAAGAAGGTTTGTTACAATAATGATGCGTTATCTCTCCCCTGCCGATTTAGCGTTATCGTTCCAATCAAGCAGTCGTTCGGCTGCTTCCTCGGCGGAAACGCCTCCCCCTCTGTCAACCTTCGGCTGACGTCTCCCCAACGGGGAGCACCTCGTCAGAGGGGGCATACTAAGTTCTGTGCCGCAACAACATACGCATTTCACAATGATTGTTTGCATAAAAAACAAGCGCGGGATCCGAATGGAAACCGCGCTTGCGTTTATTTGGTTAAGGTGATCATGGCTCGCTGCTTTCCGTCGGCTCCGTGTTTTCGGACGCGGCAGGAAGCGACATTGCGCTGATCTGGTTAAAGCTGCACATACAGCCGCCGTAGTAGGTGTTTTCCTTATAGGTGTTATAGAACACTCTCAGCTTGCCGTTCGCGTCATAGTAGCGCATATACGCCCTGGCGTCGAGCTTCTCGCCGAGTCTGTCCTTGGAATCAGGCGTGTCATAGGTGATGACCAGTGTGTACAGACGGTAATCATCGAAGTTGCGGTGGTCGTAATCAACAACGCCATCACGATTGTTCTTCACGCCTTTACCCTGATCCGAGGTGCAATCGACATTGGTAATATAGCGGTAATCGGTCTCAGGCGATTTCGTTTCACCTGTTGTATTCACGCCGTTGACGTTCGTGCCCTGATATTGCAGGTTGTAGGTCGTCTTGTCGATAATACCGTAGTGATTGACGAAGGTGTTGATATTGTTCTCGGTGCCGACCGCGTAACCGTACTCCACGCCGAACGTCTTGCCTTCGGTAGGTGTATTATCGATCTTGACGATACCGTTGACATCGCTGAGCAGTCGCTCGCTCAGGGATGTGAGAAAGCGCATACCCTCGGGTGTGACCTTGACCTCGTTGTTATACTGGTCATCGGAATATCCCTCGATCTTATCGCGGACGTTCGGATCGAACATATCGGCGTCCACAAACTGTCCGGTGTTGGGATCCTTGACCTTGACGTTCTTGGGACGGATCTGTACGCCCGCTAAACCAAAGCCGCGGTATCCGGCGGTGATGTTGGTATCATCCGCCGCCTTATCGACCGTACCGACCTTGATCCACTTGGCATAGAGATGATAATCGGGATCCTCATCGGTACCGATCGGGTTAGCGACCTTATAAGTATCATGCTCAAAGTCGGACGGATATAAAGTTTGATTATCGGGCGTGTCCATCTTGGTGTATTCGGCGTTATGATACCATCCGGCGAACACATATTCATCCTTTGCCCACTTCGGGATATCATAGAAGTGGGTGATGGATTTATCCTCGTTCAGCTCGTTCGGATCATAGGTGCGGAACACCACGTTTTTGTCATCGAGCTCGGGATTGTTCTCATAGAAGATGACCTTGTAATGAGGCTGATCCCTCATCTCAACATAGTTGACCGCCTGATTATCCACATAGATGATACCCTCGGAGTCGATGCGGAACGCGATGTCGTCATGGGGTTTGAAGTCGGTCGGAGCGTTCACCTCATGCAGGTAGTAGTTACCGGGGGGGAAGGTTGAAGCGAAGGACCTCAGTTGTCGATGTAAAGGTCGTGATATTGTTATCCAGAGTAACAACATTCTTGTCCTTATCGAGGATCTGCAGATCGGCTCCGGCAAGCGGCTTGCCGCTGCTGTTCGTCTTGAGCACCTTGACCTGGTT
>CACWXE010000210.1 GCA_902764715.1 uncultured Ruminococcus sp.
CGATGATAAAAATTCAGAGCCCCCGGCTGCAGGGGGCAAGCCAGTAATATCCCCTTCTAGGGGTAGAGCAAACCACCCGTTGAACGGGTGGTTATGATTATTAACGAATTTGAGGTGTTACATATGAAATATACCTATATCCCCCGCGGCGTTTGCTCACGCATGATCGAGCTGGAGATCGAGGATGACGTCATCAAGAGCTGTCGCTTTTTAGGCGGCTGTAACGGCAATTTGCAGGGCATCGGCAGGCTGGTACAGGGCATGGAGGTCGATGAGGCGATCGAGCGCTTGGAGGGCATCGACTGTGCCGGCAGAGGCACTTCCTGCCCCGATCAGCTCGCGCACGCACTCAGAGCGGCACAGGAGTCATAATGCCGACTGTAATAAAGATCATCGCTATTGTGATCGAGGTGATCTTTCTGCTGTGGTTCCTCTTGCCCATTCGCTTTCACATCTTCAAGGCGGGCAATCTGCTGGGTGTCGCCATTTGTCTGATCGCGTTGTTTCGGACGGCTTTCAGCTCAGTGTACCATCAACTGGACGCGTTCATGCTGCAAAACACGATTACTAAGATCATCTGGCTCATCATCAAATACGGCTGTATTTTGTTTGCGGTCTACGCCGTTATTGTCAGCATATGCATGATCGCCGCGATGAAGATCAAGCCGAAGAAGAACGCGACTGCGGTCATCTTAGGCGCTCAGGTGAAGCCGTGGGGCGCGAGCAGACTGCTGTTACAGCGGATCAAGGCGGCTGAGAACTATCTTGATCGGAATCCCGGAGTAAAGGCGATCGCGAGCGGCGGTCAGGGAGATAACGAGCCGATGAGCGAAGCGGCGTGCATTTTGGAGAATATGCTCAGGGACGGCGTCGATCCGGACAGGATCATCGTCGAGGATCAAAGCGTCAACACCGAGCAAAACCTGCTCTATTCCGTCAGAATCCTCAGGGAGCGTCAGCTCGGCGACAGTATCGCGATCGTATCCGACAGCTACCATCAATTAAGGGCGCGGATCATCGCGTACAAGATCGACCGCAAGCTTTCTGTCGGCGCGGTCAATACCGTCAACACACGTTTCGGCTGGTTCATCTATCCGTCGTTTTTCGTGCGGGAATGGATCGCCATCCCTGTCGAGGTCGTAAAAAAGCTCGGCAGACTCGCACGCCATCGAAAGTTTTAGCATCGTATGAGATTATCGCGGATCGATACATACCAATAAAGATATCAAAAAACAGCCTTCCCGATTTGGGAGGGCTGTTGTTGTAAGCGAATGTTATCCTTCCAGCTCGCCGAGGGACAGCGCTTTGAGATAAGCGTTGATAAAGCCGTCGAGGTCGCCGTCCATCACGGCGTTGACGTTACCGGTCTCAAACGAGGTGCGGTGATCCTTGACGAGGGTGTACGGCATGAAGACATAGGAGCGGATCTGGGAGCCCCAGGTGATCTCCTTCTGCACGCCCTTGATATCCTCGATCTTCTCGAGGTGCTCACGCTCTTTGATCTCCATCAGCTTTGAGACCAGCATCTTCATCGCGACGTCACGGTTCTGATACTGAGAACGCTCCACCTGAGAGGCGACCACGATGCCCGTCGGGATATGGGTCAGACGAACCGCGGACGAGGTCTTGTTGACCTTCTGACCGCCCGCGCCGGACGCGCGGTATACATCCATCTTGATCTCCTCGGGAGGGATCTCGACCTTGATATCGTCATTGATCTCGGGCATGACCTCGAGGGATGAAAAGCTCGTGTGTCGTCTGCCCGCGGAATCAAAAGGCGATACGCGAACAAGACGATGTACGCCCGCTTCACCCTTGAGATAACCGTAGGCGTTTTCACCTTCGATCAGGAGCACGGCGCTTTTCAAGCCCGCTTCATCACCGTCGAGGTAGTCGATCTCCTTGACATTGAAGCCGTGCGCGGCAGCCCAGCGCGTATACATACGATAGAGCATCTCCGCCCAGTCCTGCGCCTCGGTACCGCCGGAACCGGCGTGGAAGGTCAGGATCGCGTTATTTTTATCATATTCACCGGTCAGCAGGGTTTCAAGACGCTGACGGTCGATATCGGCACGGATGCCGTCGATCTCCTGCTGTGCTTCTTCGATCAGACTCTCATCCTCTGCCTCGTCGCCCATTTCGATCAGCGCCAGTGCGTCCTCATAGCCCGCTTCAAGCTTCTCATACTTTTCGACCTTGGCTTTCAGGTTGGCGGTACGCTGGAGGATCTTCTGGGAATTCTCCATATCATCCCAGAATCCCGGCTCGGCGGCGCGGTTCTCGAGCTGATCTATCTCGCTTCTCATCTGACCGAGTCCCAGCGCGGACGCCAGATCATCTATCTCAGGCTTCATTGCCTCTAAATTCAATTTCAGTTCTTCAAATTGCAGCATAATATTCCCTCATTAACATTCATCCGTGTACCATGATAAAGCAGCGCGTTACCTGATACAGCAGATACAATTATAATACAAAGGCGGTGGATTGTAAAGATGAATATTGCATAATTCATCCCATCCTCTCTGTATAATTATTGTTCTAAAAAAATAAAGTTGCAGAACTGTCATTTATTTGGTATAATATACTGACAAAATGATTGGATCATAGAATTGAGCTTTCGGGAGGAGGTGATCCTCCCCTGCGATAAGGAGAATTTATGGATTATATCGGAAAAAAATGTCCTGTGTGTAATAAGTATTTCCACGCGGATGACGACGTTGTCGTGTGCCCCGATTGCGGTACGCCCCACCATCGGGAGTGCTACGAATCACTGGGTCACTGCAGTAACGAAAACCTGCACGAACAGGGCTATGATTATCAGGAAGATAAGGAAAACACCGCCGAGACGGACGGTATGAAGATCTGTCCCTCCTGCGGTCACGCAAATGATAACAGCCACTTTTTCTGCGGACAATGTGGCGCTCCCCTGTCCCCCGGTCAGGCGCCTCGTCAACAGCAGGCTCCCCCGCAGGGCGCGGGTATCCCGTTCGGTCAACAGCAGAATCCGCAGGGCGGCAACACGGCCTTCAACATGCCGTTCATGGATCCGCTCGCGGGCGTTGACAGCAATGCGGACTTCGGCGACGGGATCACAGCCGGTGAAACGGCAAAATACGTCAAGCAGAATACGCCGTACTTCATCCGTGTGTTCAATAACATCAAGACGATGAACAAGAGCAAATTCAACTTTGCCGCGGCGCTGTTCACAGGCGGCTATCTCTTGTATCGAAAGATGTACAAGATCGGCGCGGTATTCGCCTTTATCCAGCTGGCGCTGATGGCTGTCGAGTCATACTTGACGATCGCCTACAGCTCTCTGTATACCGAGTTTTTGAACGCCTAT
>CACWXE010000211.1 GCA_902764715.1 uncultured Ruminococcus sp.
CGCTGAGCTTGGTGACGCGGTACAAAAAGGCGATGATGACGCCGCCCGCGGGCAGCAGATAGCACAGCCACGGATTCGCCGTGCGGATATCGGTGACGTAGGTGATCGCCCAGCGAAATCCCGCGCCCAGCGCGCCGCCGATCCCGCCGGTGACCACCGCGATCAGCGACCATTTGAAGAATGAGATGATATATTGTTTGACACGCACGGCGTCATGCCGCACGGTTTGTTTGAAATGATCCATAATAATCCCTTCGATCAATGAGGAATTAGGAGTTAGGAATTAGGAATTGATGGTGGGCGCTGCCCACACCCGATTATCGTTGATAATGAAACGCGATACGAATCAAAACGCGGTTACGCGTTTTCCGAAATTCCTCATTTCTAATTCCTAATTACATCGTCAATCTGCCTAAAAGTATACCTCATTTTTCAGTAATATTCAATATCGAAGGGGAATTATTTTCTTGAAAAACCATTTTGCGTATGTTAATATGAAGATTAGCGAACGAAGGTTGACTGATTGATCCGTCAACCCTCCGTCACTTCGTGACACCTTCCTCGCCGGAAACGGCTCCCCCCTTGTCCTTCGGACATTCCCCCAACGGGGGTACCTTAGGAAAGGGAGGCTTTGGTTTCGCTTTGATAAGTATAATACTATTGAAATAAAAAGGCTACGGTGATGGTTTGCGTAATATTTTGACTAAAATCGCTGAATTCATGCAGGGTCGTTACGGAAACGATAAACTGAATACTTTCATCTGGATCATCACGGCGGTATTGTATGTGATCAATCTGTTTGTCCGCAACTCGATCATCGTGATCGTCGTATTGCTGTTGGGCGCTTTGGCGATCTTCCGCGCGCTGTCCACCAATATCACCAAGCGGCTGTATGAGAACAACCGCTTTCTCAGTATTTATAATGTAGTGGCGGGCTTTTTCAAGCGCCAATACATGAAGATCCGGGATTTCAAGACCCACAGATATCTGACCTGTCCCTACTGCAAGGCGCAGTTAAGGCTGAAAAAACGCACCGGCGTACAGCAGATCCATTGCCCGAAATGCGGAAAAGACTTTAAAAAGAACATTTTTATTTAATTAGGAATTAGGAGTTAGGAATTAGGAATTCCGTTCTTGATTGGAACAGGGTTACACAAATGAAAGAGAATGCTGTATTCATAAAAAGCAAAGAATTTGCCGTTCGAATCGTGAATCTGTATCGCTACCTGCGAGAAGATAAAAAGGAATATGTGATGTCAAAGCAATTACTGCGAAGCGGAACAAGCATCGGCGCAAACATTGCAGAATCAGAATGTGCGATCAGCGATAAAGACTTTTTATCAAAACTGTATATCGCCTTTAAAGAAAGCGCGGAAACACAGTATTGGCTTGATATCTTTTTGAAACATTTTATTTAAACTCTCAGGAATATGAGTCGATCAGTGCTGACTGTACAGAATTAAAGAAAATGTTATCATCGATCACAAAAACTATTCGCAATAAAGGAAACGCTGAGGATAATCAATAATTCCTCATTACTAATTAAAAAGAAAGGAGGTTCGCATATGGTATTTTCATCACTGTTATTTTTGTTTATGTATCTGCCGATCGTGCTGATACTCTATTACGTATGCCCGCGCCGCTGGCGTAACCTCCTGCTCTTTATCGTCAACCTCGTCTTCTACGGATGGGGTGAGCCGGTCTTTGTCACTTTGATGATCTTCTCCACGATCGTGGACTACACCTGTGGTTATTTCATCAACAAATACCGCGAGACGAACAAAAAACGAGCCAAGGGATTTTTGATCGCCTCGGTTTGTATCAACCTGAGTTTGCTGGGCTTCTTCAAATACGCGGGCTTCCTTGCGAACACGCTCAACTATCTGCCGTTCCTGAATATCCCCGCGCTCAAGATCCCTCTGCCGATCGGTATCAGCTTCTACACCTTCCAGACGATGTCCTATTCGATCGACGTCTATCGCGGCGACGCGCCGGTGCAGAAGAATATCATCACCTTCGGCACCTATGTATCGCTGTTCCCGCAGCTGATTGCGGGCCCGATCGTCCGCTATAAGGACGTCGCCTATCAGCTTGATCATCGTCGCGAGACCCTCGATCAGTTCACCAAGGGCGTGTGCCTGTTCTGTGTGGGCTTAGGCAAAAAAGTCCTGATCGCCAACCAGATGGGCGCGTTATGGGACAGTATGCGTGAGACCGGCGAGATGGGCTGGCTCGGCTCATGGGTCGGCATCATCGCCTATACCTTCCAGATCTACTTCGACTTTTCCGGCTACTCGGATATGGCGTGCGGTCTGGGTAATATGTTCGGCTTTGAGTTCCTCAAGAACTTTAACTATCCTTATATCAGCAAGAGCATCACCGAGTTCTGGCGCAGATGGCATATCTCGCTGGGCACATGGTTCAGAGAGTATGTGTATATCCCGCTGGGCGGTAACCGCAAGGGCGTGCCGCGTCAGATGCTCAACCTGCTGATCGTCTGGTTTTTGACCGGCTTCTGGCACGGCGCCGATTTCAACTTCATCTTCTGGGGCTTGTACTTCGGTCTGCTGCTCGTGCTCGAGAAATTCGTGCTCAAGAAGTGGCTCGACAAAGCTCCCGCCGTGATACAGCATATCTACGCGCTGTTCTTCATCATCCTCGGATGGGTGATGTTCTACTTCAGCGATCTGGGCGAGATGGGCTCGTTCTTTACGTCGATGTTCAGCTTCGGCGGCGCGGCGATCACCCCCGACGCGGGCGCGCTGACGCTCTCGTATCTGCCGATGCTTCTGGTGGCGGGACTGGCTTCCACACCGCTGTTGGCAAAGCTCTACAAAAAGGTAGAGTACACCAAGGCGGCTCCGGTATTACAGGCACTGTTCTGCTGTGTCGTGCTGGGCATCGCGACCGCGCTGCTGGTATCCCAGAGCTACAATCCGTTTTTGTATTTCCGTTTCTGATGAAACATATTGTAGGGGAGGGTCTTGACCCTCCCGTTCGCCAAAGGCGATATAGAATGAAATTTCTGATAGTATCCTCTGAAAATCAACTTTGATTTTCAGTCGGGAGGGTCAAGACCCTCCCCTACAAAAAGCGTGAAAGGAGGAGCATGATGAAAAAGGCATATAAATTGCTGCCCGCGGCGATCTTTTTGATCTTCATCATCGGGATGATGGTACTGTTCTTTGTATTGCCGAAAAAAGAATACAGCTCCTCCGAAAAGCGCTATCTGGAGCAGGCGCCTAAGTTCAGCTTCCAGAGTCTGCTCTCGGGTAA
>CACWXE010000212.1 GCA_902764715.1 uncultured Ruminococcus sp.
CGTCCGGCACCTCAACAATTTTATCTTCTTTATAATGCGGGTAATAGTCCCGCAGGTTAATTTGTTTCAAAAATAATTCCTCCAATTTCGATTTGTAATGTAACCGCTCAACAATCACCCCTCTGTTCAAGCACGGACAAACATGAGATAATGTAACCGGGCAAAACAGTCTCCAAAAGTGCAATGGAGTAAATTGGACGATTTGAGAAAAATGGAAATGGGTGGTTACATGAGCGAGATCCTGAAGATACGGCAGCAGGTCAGACTGAATCAATGGAGCGCGATGGTGCAGGAGCGTGAAGACAGCGGCTTGAGCGTCAAAGCGTTTTGCAAACAAGCCGGTATTGCAACAAAGACATATTACTACCGACTGCGCAGGCTCAGGGAAGCTACGATCAGGCAAGCTCAGTCCGGAGCGGTACAAGCAACTATGCCTCAGCCGGAGCTGGTACAATACACTCCGCCGACCGGATATGTTCTCGATCCGACGCCGCAAAGCATTGTCATCAAAACATCATCCACGACCGTAGAGATCCCAGTGAATACAAATCCGGAAGTCGTCGCGGCGGCAGTATCCTTTTTGAAGCAGCCATGATCGATCTGTCAAGCATCAAGAACTACTACATCGCCTGCGGCTACACCGACCTTCGCCGCGGAATTGACGGACTGGCGCAAATCGTCACCCTTCAATACGGATACGAGATCAACGAAAACAGCCTGTTCTTGTTCTGCGGGCGCAGAACAGACCGCATCAAAGCGCTGTGGTTTTCAGGCGACGGCTTTGTCCTTCTGTATAAGCGTCTGAATAACGGTCACTTTCAGTGGCCTCGTTCCAAAGATGAGATGAAGCTGCTCACTCCGCAGAGCTTCCGATGGCTGATGGAAGGGCTGTCGGTAGAACAGAAAAAGGTCATCAAGAAGGTTCGGAACAAGGATATGTTTTAGCAGAAAACAATCTTGTAATAAAGGCAAGAAATCGGCTTAAACACTGGACTTTTCAGCACTTTTATGGTATAATTAATACAGTAAAAAGCGACTGAAAAGGTGGTGTTTTTGTGTCCCAAAAATCTAATAAATCTCACAAAAGCATCGCTGAATTGGAGCATCAGATCAGTGCTCTCATAGCGGAAAATGACAGCCAGAGGGAAGAAATCAATATGCTCAGACAAAAGCTCGAGCATATGAATGAGATACTCCTGAATATGCAGAGAGCGCGCTTCGGACAGTCGAGCGAGAAGCAGAAGTATGTATCTCCCGATCAGCTCAGCGTGTTCAACGAGGCGGAGCTGGAGCAAGACCCTAAGGCTCCCGAACCTGACGAGAAAACGATCATCGTTCCGGAGCATAAGCGCAAGCCGAAGGGTTCGCTTGAAGATAAGATCAAGGAGCTTCCGTCGGAAGATGTTTTTCTCGACATTCCGGAAGATGAAAAGGTCTGCTCTTCCTGTGGAAAACCTTTGAGAAGGATGGGAAAGAAATTCCTGCGCAGAGAGATACAATCTATTCCGAAATCCATGAAAGTCGTCAATTACTACGCATATACCTACACCTGCGATTACTGTGAAAAAGAGAAAGGTGTTTCGAGGATATACAGCGTTCAAGCTCCCGAACCGCTGATCAAGCACAGCTATGCGTCGCCCTCTTTAGTAGCCGATGTGATGACGCAGAAGTATGTGGACGGCATCCCTTTGGCGCGGCAGGAAAAGATTTGGCAGCGTGACGGCTTTGCGCTCTCAAGAGCAACGATGGCGAACTGGATCATCAAGGTGGCTGAGAAATGGCTCAAGCCGCTGTACAAGATGATGAAGAAACAGCTTCTCGCGAGCAACGTCATCTATGCCGATGAAACGGTCGTACAGGTGCTCAAGGAAGAAGGTAAGGCTCCTCAGAGTGAATCGAGGATGTGGGTGTATGGCACTGATGGTCGCTCAGGCAAGGCGATACGGATCTTTGAGTACCAGCCGGACAGGAGCGGAGAGCGCTGCAAGAGATTCCTGAGCAGTTTTACGGGCTGTTTGGTGACCGACGGATATGCCGGATACAACGCCGTCGAGAACGTCACCCGGTGCGGTTGCTGGGCGCATATGCGCAGAGCGTGGCGCGACGCGATGCCGAAGGGCGCGACGATGGAAAACTCCAAGGCGGCAGTCGGCTACAACTACTGCAACAAGCTGTTCGCGCTGGAAAGAAAATGGAAAAATCTGAATAACGCTCAGAGAGAAGATAATCGCCGTAACCAAGCGGAGAAGCTGGTGGACGAATACTTCCTTTGGGTGCGTAGTGTCGACCCTGTCAGCGGAAGCAAGCTTGAGGACGCGGTGAAATACGCGCTGAACCAGGAGAAATACCTCAGAGCGTTCTTGAATAACGGTGAAGTCGAAATATCCAATAACTTTGCCGAGAACGCGATACGTCCGTTTGTGATCGGGAGGAAAAACTGGCTGTTTTCCGACACGGTCAAGGGAGCGAAATCCAGCGCGATCGTGTACAGCCTGATCGAAACTGCGAAAGCAAACAGCGTCGAGCCGTATTCGTATCTTGCTTTGGTACTGACGGACATGCAGTACATGGGCAAGCCGTTCTCCAACGAAGAACTCGAAAGTCTTATGCCCTGGAGCGAAGAGATGAAGCAGTCCATCGTCCGGCGCACAAAACCGACGTCATCGTCTGATGAATAATTACAATATATGTACGCAAACCCTCTGCTTACTGCGGAGGGTTTGTTTATGTCAGGGGGTGGTTATTAAGCGGTTACATTTTAACGGATGGGCGGCACGTTTGTCACAGGTCACAAACTATCTGCACGGACGGCGGCTGAAAGTAATGATGGACTGGGACAGACATTATTACTATGAAGGAAGATGCACAGTCAATAGTTTGAAATCAAAGAAACGAACTGCAACCATTGTCATTGATGTTGATGCTTCACCTTGGAAGATGGAGCGCAATGCAATCTATCAGCCGTGGGAATGGGATGATTTTTGTTTCATTGATGCGGGCATCCAGGCCGGACATGTCGATTTTCATGACTTTCTCCAGATCCGCTCCTGTTCCCTGCAGCTCATTGCCGCGGGCATCGAGGAAACGGACACCGAGCGCTCTTGCGCATCCCATGCCGCCGTCATTGGTGGCACTGCCGCCGATCGCGATGGAAATATCACGGAAGCCTCTGTCCAGCGCGTCACGGATCAGTTCACCGGTGCCGTAGCTGGTGGT
>CACWXE010000213.1 GCA_902764715.1 uncultured Ruminococcus sp.
TGAGGAATTAGGAATTATTAAGAATTGTAGGGCGGGGGCTTGCTCCCGCCGTGTTATCATCGACGTTGTAATCTGTATGGCACTTGATGAGATGATATATATGCTGATTAAATACCAGTGATATGAATGAATAGTTTCGGCGGGAGCAAGCCCCCGCCCTACGAAAAAGGTGATTAATATGAAAAAAGTATTATTTGTTTGTACAGGCAACACCTGCCGCAGTCCGATGGCGGAAGTGATTTTTAATTCTCTTGCAGAAGAAAAAGGTCTGGACTGGCGAGCCGAAAGCGCCGGATTCGCGGCGGTCGGAGATCGACCCGCCTCACAAAACGCCATCCAGGCGGTCGCCGAGATCGGACTTGATCTGTCGACGCACAAAACACGGTTTTTGCCCTCGGTCGATTTGAACGAGTATACGCTCTTTGTCGGTCTGACGGAGGAGCACGCCGAGATATTGAAGTCGATGGGCATCCCCGCTCAGTTTGTTCGCGTGCTGTACCGCGCGCCGAATGTGGATGATAAATACGATCTGCGCATGGACATCGTCGATCCCTACGGCGGCGATCTGAACGCCTACCGCAAATGTCGTGATGATATCGTCGGCGCGATCAAGGTACTGATCACCACCCTATGAGGATCACGGAAATGCTGCCTGCGCATTTGGAGCAGGTAAAGGCGCTGCTGGAACTTTGCTTCGGCGACAGTGCGTGGACTTTGGATTCGCTGCGATCCCAGCTTGAAAAGAGCGATTCACGCTGTACGGCAGCGGTCGAGGATGACAGGATCATCGGGTTCCTTGCTTTTGAGCAGGTGCTGGATGAGGGCAGTATCGTCGAGGTCGCCGTGCATCCCGATTGCCGCAGAAAAGGGATCGCGCGCAGTCTGATCACCGCCGCAATACAAAGCGCGGAGGGCTTGAACACCGTTTTCTTAGAGGTGCGCGAGAGTAATAGCCCCGCTGTCGGATTATATGAGAGCCTCGGCTTTGAGCGGATCGGCGTTCGCAAGGGGTATTATCAAAAGCCTAAAGAAGACGCGGTGATCATGAATCTGTCAATTAGCGTATGTAATGCGCCGAATCCTTGATGAAACGGAGAGGTTGTCCCCTCATCCGAGCTTTTCGACTCTCTGGAGCCGAAAAGCCCACCTTCCCCCCGAGGGGAAGGCTTTTCTGAATCCCGAAAGGTTGAATGGTTATGAAAATCTTAGCAATAGAAAGCAGCTGTGACGAGACCGCCGCGGCTGTCGTGGAGGACGGCAGAACCGTCCTCTCCAATATCGTCGCTTCTCAGGTGGAGGAGCACAAGTTATACGGCGGCGTCGTGCCTGAGATCGCGTCACGGCGACATGCCGAGGCGATCGTCGGCGTGGTGGATGAAGCCGTCAAAGCGGCGGACTGCACGCTGGATGACATCGACGCGATCGCCGTCACCTACGCGCCCGGACTGATCGGCGCGCTGTTGGTGGGCGTGAATTTCGCGAAGGGTCTGTCATTGGCGACGGGCAAGCCGCTGATCCCGACTCACCACCTGCGCTCCCATATCGCGGCGAATTATATTTCACATAAAGAATTAAAACCGCCGTTTTTATGCTTGGTCGTCTCGGGCGGTCACAGTCATATCGTCGAGGTGCTCAGCTACACCGATATGCGCGTGATCGGCAGGACCCGTGATGACGCGGCAGGCGAGGCGTTTGATAAAGCGGCGCGCGCGATGGGGATCCCGTATCCCGGCGGCGTGGAGCTCGACAAGATCGCCGAAAACGGTGATGATTCCGCTTTTTCGATGCCGCATCCGCATGTGGACGGCGCGGAATATGACTTCTCATTCTCGGGACTCAAGACCGCGGTCATCAATTTGATCCATAATAAACAGCAAAAAGGGGAGGAGATCCCCGTCGCCGATATCTGCGCCTCCTATCGCAAGGCTGTGGTCGGATGTCTGACGGATAACTTCCTCAAAGCTGCCGAGAATCTGGGCTATACGACCCTTGTCACGGCGGGCGGCGTGTCGGCGAATTCACTGCTCCGTCGGGAGCTCGAGCGCTTATGCAAGGGTAAATACACCCTTTATATGCCCGAAAAATCCCTTTGCGGCGATAACGGCGCGATGGTCGGCTCGCAGAGCTACTATGAGTATTTAGACGGCAATATCGCAAAGAGCGACCTCAACGCCGTCGCGACCCTGCCGATCGATCAGAGGGCATTTTGATGCGCTCCGTAAAAGTAATATCGGTCGCGATCGTCGTACTCGTTTTGTTGATGCTCGGCTCCTGCGCCCAAGCGCCAAAGGAACAGTCCGCGCCGGTGACGCAATATTCCGATCTGCCGCTTTCGGGCGGGGACGTCGCGATCGGCTCGCATGATGACGAGTACGGCTTTCATATCGTCAACCGCGTTGAATTCACCCACCCGCAGGATTATCAACCAAAGCACGTCGCCCATTCGTATCAGACCTTGAAAACGGACGTACAAAAAACGATCTATGACAAAGTCCTTGACGCGTGCTACTGCTTTTCGGATGAGAAGGTCGAGGGCGATACTACCTACAAAATGCGCCCTGTTATTCTCGACGGTACGGATTGTTCTCCCAAAGAGGCAGAGGCGGCGATCATCGCGGTGTTCGACGATCACCCCGCAATCTTTTGGATGGATTACCTTTTTGATATCGATTATGATACCGCGTCAAATACCACCGAGCTGGTTTTGCACTCGGAGTACACTGCCGCCGGGGTCGTGAAGATGATGCATAAGATCGATGACGCGCTTGCGGCGTTCTATCGGGAAATGCCGAAGGAGCTGTCCGCGTATGAGCGCGAGGTTTATGTTTACAAGTATATTATCGATCATTGTGTATATGATGAAAATATACTCGATGATACGGAATATGAAGATTCCCATCCGTCGCTGTTCAATCTGTACGGCGTGACGGTCGATCATGTCGCCGTATGTGAAGGCTACGCCTACACCTTCGATTATCTATGCTCTGAGCTCGGTATCGACACCGTCTGTATCAGCGGTACCGCCATACTTGAAGAGGACGGCGCCGAGACAACCGATACCCTCCATCTGTGGAATGCGGTCGAGCTGGACGGCGAATGGTACATGACGGATGTGACATGGGACGATCCGGATGAGGATGAGGAGCTCAAGGATGTCTTTACCTATCTCAACGTCACACAGAAGGTGATGGAGCAGGAGCGCCGCA
>CACWXE010000214.1 GCA_902764715.1 uncultured Ruminococcus sp.
TCTATCCATAGGCGGAACAAAGCAACACGTTGCCGCACGCCGCTATCTCAAAAAACCGTTGATGATCTGTTCTTCTGCTTCTGCTTCGGTCAAGCCGAGGGTCATCAGCTTGATGATCTGGTCGCCCGCGATCTTGCCGATCGCCGCCTCATGCACGAGGGACGCGTCCACATTGTTTGCTTCCAGCGCGGGGACAGCCAAGATGTTGCCGTTGTCCATGATGATGGAGTCACATTCGGTGTGACCCTTGCACGCCGCGTTGCCGACGATCTTGAGGTCGAGGCGCTGGTACGAGTCGTCACGCGCCACGCCGCGGGATACGACGTCGGCGTTGGCGCCGTCACCGTTGAGCGATACGACATAGTCGCTCAGCGCGCGCTGGACATTATGGGTCATCAGGCGCTCGCGGATGATCAGCTTCGCGCCTGCCTTGAGTTCGGCGACCGTCTTGCGCTCGGTATCGTCAACACCCTTGATCTGCACCATCTCCATCTCGCAGGTGGAGCCTTCTTCCATATAGACCTCGGTGACGGGATTGAGGATGCGCTTGCCGGTGCCTTCGCCGGAGCCGAAATGCTTTTCGATATATTTGATCTTGGCGTTTTTGCCGACATAAAAGCGGTGGATGCCGTCATGCTCGGAATCGTGATTGCCGCAGTTGTCGATGCCGCAGCCCGCGACGATCTCAACGTCGGCGTTGTCGCCGATATAAAAATCGTTGTAGACCTCTTCCTTGAGACCGCTCTTGGTCATCACGACGGGGATATGCACGCTCTCGCCGACAGTGTTGGGCTTGATGAAGATATCCATGCCGCTGACGCCCGTCTTGCTGACAATCTCGATATTCTCGGTCGACTGTCTGCCGATCGACATACTGTCGGAGCGGATGTTATACGCGCCCGTGAGGCTGCCCGCGTCGATGTCAGCGATCTCCTTGAGCAGATAGGATTGTATATTGTTCAGATCCATGCTTACACTCCTTCCGAAATACCCTGACAGCTTTTGACTGCCGCGGGAGTGCCGATCAGTTCGGGCAGGATGTCATCCTTGTCGCCCTGCTTTTCGATCACGCCGCTGCCCAGCACCACGATCTGATCGGCGATATTGAGGATGCGTTCCTGATGGGAGATGATCATGATAGAGCGGTCGGCGATCTCTTCACGCTGTTTGCGGAACACCTCGATCAGGTTGCCGAAGCTCCACAGATCGATGCCCGCTTCGGGCTCGTCAAAGAGGGTGAGCATCGACTTGCGCGCGAGCACCGTCGCGATCTCGATGCGCTTGAGCTCACCGCCCGAAAGACTCGAATTGACCTCGCGGTCGATGTATTCTCTGGCGCACAGTCCGACCATCGAGAGATAGACGCAGGCGTCCGCGGCGGTCAGCTTTCTGCCTGCCGCCAGACGGATCAGATCGAGCACACGGATGCCTTTGAACTTGACCGGCTGCTGAAACGCGAAGGCGATGCCTTTCTTGGCGCGTTCGGTGATGCTCAGATCGGTGATGTCCTCGCCGTTGAACAGGATCTGTCCCGAGGTGGGCTTTTCGATGCCGGCGATCAGCTTGGCGAGCGTCGACTTACCGCCGCCGTTGGGACCGGTGATGACGATCAGCTTGCCGTCGGGGATCTCCAGACTGATATTTTTGATGATCTCTTTCCCGGCGGATTCATCGTTGACCGTGAAAGAAAGATTCTTGATTTGAAGCATGTAGTATCTCCTTGATTCTCTGAATGTCAGTTATTGACACATTATAACGCATTTCGGACGAGTTCGCAATAAGTTTTTTGCGCTTTTATCAATTGTTTATAGGTTTATCAGGATCAAACCGCCCGCGCACAGGATCATTCCCACAATCTGCTTGACGGTCATCGTCTCTTTGTAGAAGAGGAACGCGACCACGATCAGCACGACCGCCAACGCGATATTGGCGGTGACCGAAACGGCGTTCATCTTCCATCCGTTGCGGTAGGCGAGGATGTAGCCGATCTCCAGTCCGATGATGACGATGCCTAAGATAAAGGATGCCCAGTTCGCTTTGCCGAATTCAGCGGCGATGCCTTTGCCCTTGGCGGTGATCAAAAACACCGCGAAGCTGACGATCGCGGCCACCGTGTAGGTGATGGTCAGCGAAGCAAAGGCGTTAATCTCAGCGGAAGTGGATTTCGCGCAGATATTATAGATGGTGTTGGATAACACGATGATCAGAATCGGATAGGTCAGTTCCCACATGATTGCCTCCAAACGGTTTATTATTCTGATACAAAAAATACGCACAAAGCCAGACAGCCTTGTGCGGTAGGTGCTCACCCGATAATTTGATTATACACAATCATCCGACGATTTGCAACAGGAATCGTTGAATCGGGTTATGTAAATTTTTTGCGAACATCGAATAATTATGTTGAAAACATACATTTCCGTATGATATACTTTTTTTGAGGTGAGTAGAATGAGCAAAGACAGACTGGAAGCGTTCATGGACGCGGTTTTGGCGATCATCATGACGATACTTGTGCTGGAGCTGCCCAAGCCCGATCCGATGACGATCGAAGGCGTGCTCGCGCTGGGCGACACCTATGTCTGTTATATCCTGTCGTTCTTCTGGCTGGGCGTCATGTGGGTGAACCTGCATAACGAATGGCACCAGATCGAGATCATCAACAAGCGTGTCGTATGGCTGGGTGTGATCCTGCTGTTCGTTACCTCATGGATCCCGTACAGCATGAGCGTGGTCGTGACCTATCCGACCAGCAAGCTGGCGATGGTGCTTTACGGTATGTCCGTACTGCTCGTGACGATCGCGAATCTTCTGCTGTCTGTCTCGCTGT
Source organism: uncultured Ruminococcus sp. (assembly GCA_902764715.1). Classification (GTDB taxonomy): domain Bacteria; phylum Bacillota; class Clostridia; order Oscillospirales; family Acutalibacteraceae; genus Ruminococcoides. The sequence continues at coordinate 2,831 of CACWXE010000214.1, forward strand.
ACCGATGTCATGTGGATATCGAGACCTGCGATTCCAAAAAGCACGCGTGGATCATGCGCGTCAAGTACATCCCCGATATCACGATCAAGATCATCGGCATCATCCTGTCGGCGACGATCTATCAGCCGGCGGCTATCATCGCGGTGCTTGTCGCGATGGTGTGGATGCTGATCCCGGTCGACGGGTGGTATAAGGGTACCGCAAATAAATAAGGGGTTTTCATAAGATTGATTTGGTTGGTAATACTATTCAGAGAGGTGATAATTTGAAGCGTATGATGAAAAAACTTGGATTATTGATGATGGTCGGGCTGATGACGGTGCTCGTCGCGTGCTCGGGTCAAAAGACGGAGTCGA
>CACWXE010000215.1 GCA_902764715.1 uncultured Ruminococcus sp.
CCTCGAAGTCGGTGATATAGTAGTAGGTGTAGGGCTTGTAGCTCAGACCCTCGTTGCCCATATAGGTGTATGCCGCAGCCATCTCGCGGACGGTGACGCCGCCGTTGAGACCGCCGATCGAAAGCGCGCCGGTGTTGACTCCGTCGAGCTCGGTGAGATGCTTGAAGTTCATCTTTGTGACAGCCTGCTCATAGGCGACCGAAGGTCCGCCGATAAGCTCCATGACCTGTACCGCGACGGCGTTCGAGGAGCGCTCGATAGCGTCGGGCAGGAGAATGTTGCCGAGATACGAGCCGTAGGCGTTCTTAGGACCGGAAATATAGCCGCCGGAGGCTTCATCGTACTCGTACTTCTCGATCGGTTCGTCGAGTACGGTCGACGAGAAGTAGAGCTGCTTGTTTTCGATAGCGATGGGGTATACAAAGAGGGGCTTTATCGAAGAACCGGGCTGCAAAGCGGAGTGAGCCGCTCTGTCCCAAGCGAGGTCGGTAGTCTTGCGGTTGGAGCTGCCGACGGTGGCGATGACCCTGCCGTCGAAGTCCATCAGAACCGAACCCAGCTCAATGCTCGGGTCGGCGCTCTTGTCGATAGCCATGGCTTCCTTCTCGATGTAGTTCTGCATCTTCTCGTCCATGGCGCAGTAGATTTTCAGACCCTCGGTGTAGATCTTCTCACTCGCCGCGTCGGGGCTGATGTTGTAGTAGAGCGCAAGGTCTTCGCGCAGGTCGTAGAAAAGCTGGTCGTAGTACCAGTTCTGAACGTCGCTGTCATCGTCCTCATCGTCCTCGGACGCGCTCTTGAAGCCTACGAAGGTCATCTTTGCGCTCTCGGACATAGCCTCGTCGTATTCCTTTTTGGTCTTGATTATCCCCTGGTCGTACATCTCGCTGAGAATCAGCTCGCGGCGTTCGCGGTTGTTCTCGGGGTAAATCAGAGGATTCCAGCGCGAGGGGTTCTGGGTGATGCCGGCGATCGCGGCGCACTCGGCGAGAGAGCAGTCCTTGATGCTCTTGCCGAAGTACAGCTGAGCCGCCGCCTCGACGCCCTGACAGTTGTTTCCGTAGTTTACGACGTTGAGGTACGCCTCGAGGATCTGATCCTTGGTGTATTCCTGCTCAAGCTTGAACGCCTTGCAGATCTCGCGCAGCTTACGGTTGATGCTCACCTCGTTGTCGTCGGTGATGTTCTTGATCAGCTGCTGCGTGATGGTGGAGCCGCCGTAGGAGTCCTTGCCCGTTGCGAGCATGGCGACCGCCGAGAGGGTACGCTGCCAGTCGACGCCGTTGTGCTCATAGAAGCGCTTGTCCTCGATCGCGACCTGCGCCTCCTTCATATATTGGGGGATGTTCTGGTTGTCAACCCAGATGCGGTTCTCCGTGTCATAGAGCTTGCGTGCCTCGGTGAACTCGCCCGTGTCGCTGTCCTTGATGAAGATGCGGCTGGTCTGGTTCATCGACTTCGCCTTGAGGTCGATACCCGTCGGCTCGGACGCGAGATGGTAGATATAGATACCCAGCGAGACCGCCGTAATGATGCCCGCGATGGCGAATATCGAGAACATGGTCAGAAGGAACTTGCCCAGTCCCTTGAAAAACCGCTTGGCGCCGCTTTCGCTTCTTTTGTAGGTAATTTCAGGCTGCTCGGGGATTTTGCCCGTATAGCTGCTGATATCCGTTTCACGTTTGTTACGCATAAAAACTCCTTATAAAATAAAAATGCCGGAGCATGTATTTCTTCCATTGTACACATTAGTAATGTTTATTATAGCACTTTCGCGCGAAAAAATAAATAACAAAAATAAATTTTTCAATAGAAAATATTTATTTCACCCCTTATTATTTTATGGAAAAGGGTGAATATTTCACGAAAAGCGGGAGAAGATAAGAGTAAAAAGGCATGAAAGAAGAATGAAACGATGAAAAATACAGTCAAATTGGTCGTTATTACCATTACGGGTATTGTGCTGATTTCCTGCGTCATCATCAGCACGCTGGCAACAGGCGCGGGCAGGGAGGTCGTGCGCGCGGCGACGCAGCAGACCGTATCCGACGAAAGCAGGAATTTTGTGATGGGAGAGCGCCGCGGACGTATCGCAGTCTGGCGCGAGGGAGAGGCTGAGCCGTTCCTGACGACAGACACCCTTGTCTATTCGCTGCCAAAGGCGGACCGCAGCAAGCTGAGCCGTGGTATCGTCATCACCGGCGAGAGCGCGCTGCGGAAAATCTTGGAGGATTATTGCAGTTGAGCGCGATTGCAGTAAACATCTTCGGCAACTATTCCATTGACTTTTAGCGGGTTTTGCGTTATGATAATAAATAGTAATGCCAAAAACGAAACATCGTCGCATTATGTGTTATTTTGAGATTCCAACCAATGAAATCTTGCAGGCTTTACAGGAAAGGAGACTACATATGATTTCGACTGTCATTGACCAGACTCTCGGTCTGGAATATCCCATCTTTCAGGGCGGTATGGCTTGGGTAGCCGACGCCTCTCTTGCCGCGGTCGTTTCCAACGCGGGCGGACTGGGATTGATTGCTGCGATGAACTCCAACGGCGAGCAGCTCCGCGCGGAAATCCGCAAGTGCAAGGAGCTGACAGACAAGCCCTTCGGCGTCAACATCATGCTCATGAGTCCTTTTGCCGACGAGGTATCCGACGTCGTGATTGAGGAGGGCGTCAAGGTCGTCACCACCGGCGCGGGCAATCCCGGCAAGTACATGGCGAAGTGGACGGAAGCGGGCATCCGCGTGATTCCCGTTGTGCCGAGCGTAGCACTCGCGAGAAAGATGGAAAAGATGGGCGCGTTCGCGCTGATCGCAGAGGGCGGCGAGAGCGGCGGTCACGTCGGCGAGCTGACCACGATGGCGCTGGTGCCCCAGGTCGTTGACGCGGTTTCCATTCCCGTAATCGCTGCGGGCGGCATCTGCGACGGCAGACAGGTCGCGGCGGCGTTCATGCTGGGCGCGGTCGGCGTTCAGGTCGGAACAAGATTTCTGGTTGCCGAGGAATGCACCATTTCACAGGCATATAAAGATAAGGTACTCAAGGCGAAGGATATCGACTCCGTCGTAACGGGCAAGCGTCTCGGTCATCCCGTGCGCTCTATCCGCAACGCCTTTACGCGCGCCTATTCCAAGGGAGCCGGCGTTCTGAGGATCGCCGCCCGCGAGGGTGACGTCAAGAACGGCTGCGTGCTTGCGGGACAGGTCGCGAGCATGGTCACCAAGGAGCAGCCCGCGCGTGATATCATCGTTGAGATGTTCACCGAGGCGGAGGAAGTTTTGAAGGGTGCGGCAAAATGGGTAAAATAGCATTGATTTTTTCAGGACAGGGCGCGCAGTACAGCGGCATGGGAAAGGCGCTTTATGACGCTTCTCCCGCAGCGAAGGCGGTCTTTGATCTGGCGGATTCCATCCGCGAGGGTACCTCCGCGCAGTGCTTTGAGGGCGCTGCCGGGGAGCTGAACCGCACCGTCAACACCCAGCCCTGCGTATTTACCGCAGACCTCGCGGCGGCGTATGCCGTGAAGGAAGCGGGCATCGTGCCCGACTGCGTAGCGGGTTTCTCTCTCGGAGAGATCGCGGCACTGGCTTATGCGGGCATACTCACCGACGAGGAGGCGTTCCGTCTTGTGTGCAAGCGCGGTGAGCTGATGGACA
>CACWXE010000216.1 GCA_902764715.1 uncultured Ruminococcus sp.
AGAAAAGGAAACGAGATAAATAGCAAGATCGCATCCTTCTTTAAAGAAGATATTACATAACACTTTATGGCATTACAGATCAGCATACCCGCTGCTCTGGTTTTTTTTCGCTTTGACCCATGCACTGATTTCGCCCCACGCAATGTGGTATTTTTATAGTATCAATTACAGGGAGGAATCGTATGAGTGCATTTGATAAGATCATCGGCTACGACATGGTCAAGGGAGAGCTCAGACAGCTCGCGGATTGTGTGGCGTAATACAGATAAGAGAAAAGCAGACCGTGTCCGGAGTGGATGCGGTCTGCTTTGGCGTTTGACCTGTTGCGATGGTTAGTTATGCGTGGTATAATAGATGAAACTACAAAGCGATGGCGGTGGTGGCATGAAACTGATATTTGCCTCGGACAGCTTCAAGGGGAGCCTGTCGAGCAGGAGGACGGCGGAGCTGTTGACGAGAGCCGCACGGGAAGTGTTCGGCGCGTGCGAATGTATCGGCGTGCCGATAGCGGACGGCGGAGAGGGGACAGTCGACGCGGTGATCGACACGCTGAAAGGCGAAAAATCCATCGCAACCGTCCATGATCCCTTGATGAACCGCATACAGGCGAGCTACGGCATCGCAGGCGGCAGAGCCGTCATTGAGATGGCGGCGGCGTCGGGCTTGACGCTTGTCCCCGAAGCGCTGCGTGATCCTCTGAATACGACCACCTACGGCACGGGCGAACTGATACTCGACGCGCTCGACCACAGCTGTCGGGAGCTGTATATCGCCATCGGCGGCTCGGCGACTAACGACGGCGGTATGGGCTGCCTGCATGTGCTCGGCGCGAGATTTCTTGATAAGGACGGCAACGAGCTGAGCGGCTGCGGAAAGGATCTAGCCGATGTTTCAACCATCGACCTTGCGCATTTGGACAGCCGATTATCTGACACGTCCGTCACCGTTCTCTGTGATGTGAAGAATCCGCTTTGCGGCGAGAACGGCGCGGCATATACCTTTGCCAAACAAAAAGGAGCAACTCCCGAAATGCTGGAGCTGCTCGAAAACGGTATGCAGAACTACCGCGATGTGATCCGCAGGCAGTTTGATATCGACTGCGACATGATTGAAGGAGCAGGCGCGGCAGGCGGATTAGGTGCGGCGCTGAAAGTCTTTCTGCACGCAACCATGCAGTCGGGCATCGAGACGGTGCTTGATCTAATCGGCTTTGATGATCTGCTCGACGGCGCGGATTTGGTTGTGACAGGGGAGGGCAGAGCGGATTCACAGTCGGTGTGCGGCAAGGTGATTCAGGGCGTCGCTCTGTGCGCAAGGGCGAGAGGAATCCCCGTATACGGCTTGTGCGGATCGCTCGGCGACGGCGCGGAACTGCTCTATGACTGCGGCGTTACCGCGCTGTATTCGCTTGTCGACGAAAACACGAGCGTTGAGGAAGCGATGACAAACGCCGAGGAAGTTTATTATCACGCGGCTGTTCGGATGTTCAGCAAGATAAAGAGGGAAAAACGATGAAAACTTTGGATTGTATTTCGGTCGAGAATATGCGCGAGAGCGACCGCATGACCATTGAGAATGTTGTGTCGGGGCGCACGCTGATGTACCGCGCCGCGATGGGCGTTTTTCGCGCGGTGAATTGGCACGGCGAGATTGTGATCGCGGTCGGCGGCGGCAACAACGGCGGCGACGGTTACGCGCTGGCGTGTATCTTAAAGCGCAACAACTATACCTGCCGTATCGTCAAGCTCAGCGAGAAGCTGACCGACGACAGCGGGTTCTATGCCAAGCGAGCCGAGTCACTTGGCGTACCTTGTGAAGCATATGAGAACGGAGCATTTGCCGATGCCGACATCATCGTTGACTGTCTGCTCGGAACAGGCTTTCAGGGCACTCTTCGTGAGCCATGGCTGAGCGCGGTGCAGGAGATCAACAGCAGTAAAGCAGAGGTTGTCAGTGTGGATATCAACAGCGGAATGAATGGCGATACAGGTGAGGCGGAAACTGCCGTACAGTCGGACATCACGGTCACGATCGGTTACGTCAAGCGCGGTCTGGTCTCACCGAACGCCGCCCGATATATGAAGAGGCTGGTCGTCGCGGACAACGGCATTGTCCTTGCCAAAGAGGAAGAGAAGCTCGTCCCTGCCGGTACGGATACGCAGTTTGATGACGTTTTTATCCCCGCACCCGATTACCTAACAATGGAGCCGATCGACGTCAGCCGTGAAGAATTGCCAAATTGAACAGCAAAATGACAAAACCGCATGGATAAGCCCATCAGCCTGTCCATGCGGTATTCTGCATACAAATGATTATTCTTCGTTATCCTCAAACGAAAAGTCGTTCAGCTCTTTGAAGTCGAGGAACTCGGCGAGGGTCATGTTCAGAGCACTTGCCATCTTGTGGAGATTCACCACGCCGGGATTGCCCGTCCTGCCGTTGACGATATTGTCGATGGACGACTGGCGCACGTTGCTCATTTTGGCGAGCTGATTGATCGAGATCCCGCGCTTCTTGCACAGATTGCGGATGCGGTTCGCGTAGATTTCACCATAAGTCATATCAAAAACTCCCATACTATCATTATTACCCAAATTTGGTTAATTCAATGATAATATGGGATTTTCTGCTTTTACCTAAATATAGGTTGACAGGCAAAATAATCTCCGCTACACTTTACTTGAATATAGGTAATACGAGGTGTAGCAAATGTCAGCATGCACATTCTTCGGGCATAGAGACTGTCCGAGCAGTATCAGGGGAGTATTGTCTGCGGAGATAGAGCGACTGATCACAGAAAAGGACGTTGATACGTTCTATGTCGGCACACATGGCAACTTTGACCGCATGGCGTATACCGCTCTGGTGGAGCTACGCAAACTGTATCAGCAAATCACGGTCTACCGTGTTCTCGCATATATGCCGAAGCCGTATGACATCGACACAGCCGACACCATCGTCCCGGAGGGGATAGAGAACGCTTACCCGCGCTATGCCATTGTCCACCGAAACAATTGGATGATCTTATGTTAAGCTTTACATAAACTCATTTATGAAAAGTAAATGGTAATGTAAAGTTCGCGCAAAAAAGTTTAGAGAACAAGAGATTTTTACATAAATAACTTTACATTACCA
>CACWXE010000217.1 GCA_902764715.1 uncultured Ruminococcus sp.
TACTCAGTCCCACCATCGTGAACGCGGAAGTAAGTCTTACCGGTAACGGTGACGTCAATCGAATATTCATTTGCAGTTCCATTCGAAAGCAGTTCGTTAGATTTAGCAGAAGTGCTCCATGCACCCCATTCATTGTTATTACCGCCGATCAGATACCAACCGGTAGAGGAAGAGGTTTCAGAAACCTGAATCGTTCCGTCGTTGCTGTTTAGCTGGAAGGTGAAAGTTACGCTGGTCGCGTTATCACCAACCTTGTAGTAGCCAAAGTAACCGTTCGGTCCTATATTGCCCTTAGCAAGGTTAAAGTTACTGCCGTTGGTAACATATTTATTGTTTGTTGCAGTTCCGTTAATACCAAACCGATCGTTGTCAGCTTCAATATAAAAGCGCATAAACTGACCTTGATAAGTTGAAACGTCGGAGTAGGTATAGGTACCGCGATTACTGTCCAGAGTAATAGTGGAATTAGTCACAGCGTCACCGTTCTCTTTTTGTAGGTAGAAAGTAGCTGAAGAGTAACCGGTCTGTGCAAGATCTGTATTTGCTCCGGTATCAGCAAGATCATCCTTCATGCCGCGAACGATCTCGTTCTCTTCAAAGTCGGAGAGATCGGGCGCATCTTTTACGTCATTATTATCTGTGGTATTTGCCGCATCCGCATCCTGCGAGGGGATCGCCGATTTAGCGATATCACTGCCCTCGCTGGCAGCCTGAGAGACAGCGTCGCTATTGGCGGCGGCGTCCTTCAGATACGCGGCAAAGGTGTTGAGCATGGAGCCGGTAGCGATAGAGCCGATGAGCATGACGATGCTCAGCACCATCGCGAGCGTGCGCGTGCTGAAGTGTAAACGGTTGGTCTTATTTTTCATGTAAAGATTCCTCCCTTTCGTTACGTTCGTGTTACCGGTCAAAATGCGGATCGGAAGAGGTGTGCAGTGTAACCGTCAGCGGATGGTGAATCGGTGAGGTGCTCGGGCAAATGCCCCGCGATGACCTCCGCCATTGAATGGCGTCTCTTTCGGTTGAAATTGCAACCCTCCGGCACTTCGTGCCACCTCCCTTAGGAAAGGGAGGCTTAAAGCGGTTGAGATTGCAACCCTCCGGCACCGGACACAAGTGTCCGTGCCACCTCCCTTAGGAAAGGGAGGCTTAAAGCGGTTGAGATTGCCACGGGATAAATCCCTCGCAATGACAATTTCAATCGGTTGAGATTGCCACAGCCCTTTCGGGCTTCGCAATGACAATTTTTTTAGAGAACTGATTTGATCCATCAAATGTCCTGCGGGAACTGACCTTTGGGCTGTGATCAGGGATGACGATGTAAAAATGAATCTCGCTTGAAGTTTTCAAGCTCGGTCGATTGATACAATCCCTCAGTCACCGTCCGGTGACAGCTCTCCGGTGTATGGATTCTGTAACCCAAATCAAGATTTGGACAGAATCTCACCTTTACCAAAGGGAGCCTCTTTATCAAAGGGAGCCTGATACCTGATTTTGTTAAATTTACCGTTTTTTGTGCAGATTGCACAAATTTTGGCAAATCAGCCCTTCCGCCTGACATCGCTTGTGTTACACCCCGAGCCTCATTTCTCAGGTAACCGTAACAGCTTAAAATATACTTGCCTGTGTGTGAAAAACAGCCGAATTTCATAGGATTCAAGCCGATTTTCACGTGTTTTGCGTACCGTTTATGCAGCATATATTCAGTATATATTCAGCATACGATGAATACGCGATATCGTTAAATTAGACGATTGAATTATTATGCTTTTGTGCATGTTGCACAAAATGACGATTCTATGTACGGGATTTTGGAAGGTACATTATTGGTCATTTTGATGCGTTTTTGCTACAAAAGGACGTACTAACCCTTGTCATCCAATTATTGATATTAGCATTATATCAAATCCGAGTCAAATAGTCAATAATATGTTACATGATTTTGTAATGAAATTTACTTTTTGTGCAAGTCATACAGAGAATTGTGGGTAGTTTCGTGAAATACAACAATATGTGGTTTTTTTGTGGGGTGATGCGGGGATTCGGCGGAGTGTGCGTCCGGAGTGGTCGAGAGAGTGTATGATCGGCTGAAAATGCATCTCGTCAACCCTCCGCCTCTGTCGAGGCACCTTCCTCGCCGGAAACGGCTTCTTCTGCGAAGACAGCCGACCCTTTTGTCCGCTTTGCGGACATTTCCCCTAACAGGGGAATCTCCCCTTGTCCTTCGGACATTCCCCCAACGGGCGTGAGGGAGCTTTGGTGATTGAATAATCGGTTGAGATTGCCACAGTCCTTACGGACTTCGCAATGACATATCTGAATCGGTTGAGATTGCTATACCCCTTGTGGGATTCGCAATGACAACTCCTCATCATCAGTCAGATGTATAAGGTAAAAGAGCCAGCTGGCGCGCACGCTTGATCGCGGTGGTCAGGTCGCGCTGATGCGCGGCGCAGGTACCGGTAACGCGGCGGGGCAGGATCTTGGCGCGCTCGGACATATAGCGGCGCAGACGAGCGATATCTTTGTAATCGATATGCTCAACCTTATCTACACAGAAGCCGCATACCTTACGGCGGCGTCTGTTACCCATAGGTCTATCAGCCATGTTGGGTTCTCCTTTCGTAAATTAGAAGTAACATGTCATTATCCGGAAGAGCACTGCTCCTCTTTGTGGGATTGCCACGGCTCCTTGGAAGCCTCGCAATGACATATAATATTTGATGAACGCAGTAGCTTTCAGCCAATCAGCGTTCGTGCGCGATGCACACTCCGCTTCTTGGGAAAGCCTTGCGTGGGAGTTGTTAACCAAATCAAAGATTTGGACAACTCCTCAAAACGGTAAATCGTCATCCAAAGGCATAGCCTGGAAGTCGTCGGCGGAGCCTGCGGAATACGCGGCAGGCTGCTGCGGCATTGCGGGAGCCTCGGGAACTACCTGAGAACCGCCGTATGCGCGCGTGTTCGGCGCGGGAGCCTGTGAATAACCGCCGCCATAGGTGCCGGCAGTATCACGGCGCTCACCGGTGAAGCTGACGTTATCAGCCACGACCTCGATCGCGGTGCGGTTCTGTCCGTCCTTCGTCTGATAACTGCGGGACTGGAGCTGACCGTCTACGGCGATGAGAGAGCCCTTGGAAAAATTACGGCATACAAATTCCGCCGAGCTGCGCCACGCGACGATATCAAAGAAATCAGCCTGACGCTGCTCACCCGCTTTGACGTAGTTGCGGTCGACCGCGATACGGAAAGAGGTGACGGAGATGCCTGTATTGGTTGTCTTTAACTCGGGGTCGGCTACTAAGCGACCCATCAAAACTACTCTGTTGATCATGATGTAATCCTTTCGTTCCGGCTGTACAGCCGTAGTCACACTTTATTCGTTCGATTATTCTGCGGGAGCTTCGGCAGCTTCCTCAGCGGGAGCTTCTGCGGGAGCCTCAGCGGCTTGATCAGCTTTGGGCTCTTCTTCCTTCTGAACAGGGATCTCGGAACCCTCGGGCTTGCGGATGATCAATGAGCGGATAACGCCGTCTGTGATCTTATAGATACGATCCAGCTCAGCGGGGAACTCAGCTTCACTCTCGAAGTTCATCAGCACATAGTAGCCCTCAGCCTCTTTGTTGATCAGATAAGCCAGCTTGCGCTTGCCCCATTCGTCAACACTCTGCAGAGTAGCGTGCTTCTCGATGAGAGCCTTGAACTTCTCGATGAGAGCCTGGATGCCATCCTCGCCCTGCTTCATTGAAAATACCATTACGGTCTCGTAATTAGCCTTCAATGCCATGTTTACACCTCCTTATGGACTATTGGCGCCGTACCGATCGATACGGCACAAGGTTTTCGGTTATGGGCATACTTGCACACATAACATGAGTCATTATAGTGGAAAAATCAGGATTTGTCAAGGGGGCACGTGTGCCTTTTTCTTTATTTCTTTGTGATGCTTTTATTTGATATATCGGTTTCTCGTTTTACTCGATCATTGATGCAATCCCTCAGCTTCGCTTTGCTCAGCAGCTCCCTTTCCCAAAGGGAGCCTTGAAAAGCCCAAGCCGGAGATCGCGGTGGCGGTGGTGGTGACGATGAAGGCGGTGGGGTCGGTTTCGATGACGGCGGAATTGACGCGGTAGGCGTCATGCGGTCGGACGGCGCAGAGGATCACGCCCTTGGGCAGATGACTGTAGCCGCCCCGGGCGGAAAGCACGGTCACTCCCCTATTCACCCTGCCGGTGAGCTCGGCGGCGACTTCATCCGGCAAGGCGGTGATGATGATCATCAGCTTGCCGTTGTCGCGGGACAGTCCGAATACGACCGCGTCGATCATCTTTGACGAGGTAAAGATCGCGATCACGGCATACAGGGCGTTCTCAAGACTGCCGTAGACGATCGCCGACAACGCGACGACGACCGCGTCGGACAGCAGCACGATGCTCCCGATGCTGAGATACGGCAGCCGATGGTTCAGGTTGCGGGCGATGATATCGGTACCGCCCGTACTGCCGCCGCGCAGGAAAATCAAGCCGAGTCCGACGCCCGATAAGATGCCGCCGAAGATGGCGGCGATGATCAGATCACCGTGATAAGCGATACGGAACAGTGAGAACAGGTCGATCAGCAGGGATACCGCGGCAGTGATGATCATCGTGCGGATGATGAAACGTCGACCGCTTTCGATCGCTCCCCAGATCAGCAACGGGATATTGAGCAACATCGCGGTCGCGCCGATCGGAAGGTCGACCAAATGATTCAGCATGGTCGCGAGACCCGTGACCCCGCCGGGAGCGATCTCATTGGGCGCGGTAAAAAAAGAGACCGACAGAGCATATACGGCGGCGCCGAGGATCATCACGAGATAATCCAAAGTGTACCGTCGGCAAAGACGCCGTACTCTGTCGGTTAAGTTCATGGGATCACGCTTTCATTGTGCAGATAATGTGCTTAGCAACCCTCAGGCGCTTCGCGCCAGCTCCCTTAGGAAAGGGAGCCTTCATTTATTATCAGCGTGAAAAGTTCATTTATGCGTTCCTGCCTGCCTTTGAGGTGCAACCAGCCGAACAGCGTTTCCATACCGGTGGCGGCATGGTAGTCGGAGAGCGTCGAATGCTTGGAGGCGGAGTTGACCTTGGCGTTTCTGCCGCGTTTATAGACCTCGACCTCTTCCTCGGTCAGATGCTCCAGGAGCCGCTTCATGAAAGCCGCCTGACTTTTGCAGTTGACCAGCTCGACCTT
>CACWXE010000218.1 GCA_902764715.1 uncultured Ruminococcus sp.
ATCTGCAGGCGATCCTCGACACTGCCCTGACATGGGATTTTGTCGATACCGACTTTGTTTTTGTGGAAGGCGGCAGTATGGGCGGTCTGGTCGCGACGATGGTCGGACTGGATAACACCGATACCGTCAAGGGTATGATCCTGCATTATCCCGCGCTGTATATGCCGCAGGTAGTGACCGCGCGTTACAGCAGTCCCGATGATGTGCCCGATACACTGTCCTTCGGCGACGACTATCAGCTCGGCGGCGCGTTCGCGCGTGATCTGTACGGGGTGGATGTGGTCAGCCGACTCGGCAGTTATCCGCATAACGTCACGATTATCCAGGGCTCCGATGATAAGCTGGTGGCGGCAAAGTCGATCGAAGAGGCTTCGGCGCTGTTCCCGCACGCGGAGTTCCATCTGATCGAGGGAGCGGGTCACGGCTTCGGCGGCGATGACTTCGACACCGCCGTGGAATACGGCTTGGATTACCTTTTTGCCAACACGTAAACAGATAGATTGTTGAAATAAGCCTTTCCTTCGGGGAAGGCTTTTCTGTTACTTACAGTTTCTTTTCTTTATTTCGACGGTTTTTGCAATGTGATTATTGACTGTTATTTTAGTTTGCGGTAAAATATAAATAGTTATAGATGGGAGGAACAGCCGATGAACAGCGCCGCGTTTTCCGTCACAATCGAAGAATGTGCCGATATGCCTGAGGAGACTTATCAGCTTTATGATGTGCGCAGCGCTGTATCGTTTTCCTACGGCAGTATCCCGCATGCCGTAAGCTGTCCCGATATTGTTGAAATGGCGGATAGGGGAGAGCTGCCCCGTGATAAAAAGCTGATCCTTTTTTGTATGCACGGCTCTCTCAGCGTTGAATACGCGACTGCGCTTTCCCGGTTAGGGTATGAAGCGTACAGCTTGCAGGGAGGGTATGAGGCGTGGCTGCGCAAGCATCTGGATCATACCGACCGTTCCCGTGAGGTGGAGCAAAGTCTGACCAAGCGCCGCCGTTTTAAGGAGAATCTTTTCCATCGGTTTACCAAGGCGATCGTCGAGTTCGACATGATACAGCCCGGTGACAAGATCGCCGTGTGTATCTCCGGGGGCAAGGACAGTATGTTGATGGCAAAGCTCTTTCAGGAGCTCAAACGCCATGATAAGTTCCCTTTTGAACTTGTTTTTCTTGTGATGGATCCGGGATACAGTGAGATCAATCGCCTGCTGATCGAGAATAACGCTCGGATGCTCGGCGTTCCGATCACCGTGTTTGAGACCTCGATCTTCGACGCGGTCTATAAAATAGAAAAGTCGCCCTGTTATCTCTGCGCGCGGATGCGCCGCGGATGGCTGTATAAAAAGGCGCGGGAGTTGGGCTGTAACAAGATCGCCCTCGGTCATCATTATGACGATGTGATCGAGACCATCCTGATGGGGATGATCTGGGGCGGTCAGGTGCAGACGATGATGCCCAAGCTGAGATCGACCAACTACGAGGGCATGGAGCTGATCCGTCCGCTGTATTATGTCCGTGAGGATGAGATCAAGGCGTGGCGCGATCACCATCAGCTTCATTTTATCCAGTGCGCTTGCCGCTTTACCGATACTTGCAGTTCCTGCCGGGATGACGGTACCTCCGTATCAAAACGCATGGAAACAAAGCTGCTGATCCGACAGCTCAAAAAGACCAATCCTCATATCGAGGCGAATATCTTCAACAGTATGCACAACGTCAATGTCGATACCGTGATCGCGTATAAGAAGGACGGCGTTGTCCATCACTTTCTTGATACTTACGATAACACAAACGATCAATAATTCTTATTTTAATTAAAGACAGTATACCGATCGTCATTGCGAAGGACAAACACACGTGTTTTGCCCTGTGGCGATCTCAACCGATTTCTCAGTCAGCCAAAGGGGGTGTTGTATGAGTTCTCTTACCGATTATGTCAACTGGTACGCGGATCTGTCGTTTTACGATATGCCGTTCAACGATGTGGATAACGTGGTCCTGTGTACCCTGACGTACTACGATTTTGATCCGAAGGTCATCGCAGACCGATCCGCCTCACTGCGCCGCTGTGTGATCAATTCCGCGGATAAGGATCCCTTTTTGAAGGCGGTAGCGGAATCGCGCCGCTTCGGTAGTCTGTTGGTTTCCGACTATGTTGAGGTATTCAGCCGCGACACCTCCACCCAGTTTGCGGCGCTGACCTTCCATCTTTATGACGATGTATATTTTGTATCGTTCCGCGGTACGGATAATTCGCTGGTCGGATGGAAAGAGGATTTTGTGATGAGTTACAAAAAGACCGAGGGACAGATCAAGTCGGTCGAGTATCTCAATGACATCATCCGCGACGACAGAAAATATATCCTGGCGGGTCACAGCAAGGGCGGCAACCTCGCCCTGTACGGCGCCTGCCATATCAGCGATGAAAAGCTCAGCCGCGTCATACATATCTATAATAACGACGGTCCCGGGCTGTGTCCCGAGGTCAGCGACGTCAGCCTGATCGAAAGGATCAGGGATCTTGTTACGGTCATCCATCCTCGCTACTGCATCTTCGGCAAGTTTTTTGCCCACGATTTCAAGGACGTCAAGATCGTGACCAGCTCCGCCAAAGGGATCTTTGAGCATGACTCGATCAGCTGGGAGGTCGAGCACGGAAAGCTCCACACAGTGGAACAGTTCGATCCCAACAGCGAGTGGATCAACGAAATCGCGGATAAATGGCTGCAGGACGTCAGCCCCGAAGCGCGAGAAAAACTGGTCAAGGGCGTGTTCGCGACAGCGGAAGCCCGCGGCGCCCAGACCTACACCGAGGCGATACAGCTGGATGTCGACGGCGTAGAGGATCTGATCGTCAACGTCGTGGAGTCCGACAGTCTGAAGACAGTGGCAAAGATCCCCGAGAAGGTGCTCTTCGGCGATATGATCGCGCGGCTGACCGAGCATACCTGCCGCTTTTCTTCCGAAATGGAGGTGCTCGATCAACGCAGAGAAGTCCTCGGAAAAGCTTCGGGCGAACTGGAAGCCATGCTTGCAAAAATCGAAAAGGAACCGATCCCCGCTTTCGACGACCCGAAATTCAAATCGAAACTGACCGATATGATCCTGATGCTCG
>CACWXE010000219.1 GCA_902764715.1 uncultured Ruminococcus sp.
GATAAATCCGAGTAGCATGAACATGGCGGTTTCGATGAAGATCGGCCATGCCAGATTGAATAGCTTTAGTTTTTTCATAATCACCATCACACAAAACAATCATCATTCTATACTTGCATTATATTCTCTTGCATAGTATAATACTTGCATAAAACACGCTATTTTTTAACACAAACCAATCATGAGGTATATAATGTCGGCATATCAGGAAACAAAAGTACACGGAACGCATGATTTTCCGTTCGCGGTCTATCGAGGACTTGTCCCGGAGTGGCTCAGCGATTTTCCGCTCCACTGGCACGAAGAGATGGAGATCATCTATGTGGAAGAGGGCTCCGTCAGCATTTCGATCAGGAACACGGAATACCTTGTCCGCGGCGGTGAATTCGTGCTGATCCATCCGCAGACGATCCATTCGATCCGACAGCATGAGGATGACCGCGGCTTCTATCACAATATCCTGTTCCGCTTTTCGATGCTGGAAAGCGGCGCGGACGATCTCTGCCGCAAACAATATCTGGAACCGATCTATAACCGCCAGCTGCTGATGCCGGAATACATCGATATCTCACATCCGCTGAATGAAAAGCTCACCCCGCTGATCCGTATCTTGTGGTCGCACCAAAGGGACAGGCAGTTTCGGAATGAAATGCTGATCAAAGCAAAGCTCTTTGAGATCCTCTATCATATCCTCGAATACTGTGAAGAAGCGGACAAGGAGCGCGCGTATGAGGATATCGTATTCGACAAGCTCAAGCTGTCGCTGAATTATTTGGAAGAGAATTTCGCGGAGAATATCACCGCCGATACGATGGCGGCTGTCAGCAATTATTCGGTCAGTCATTTCTCCAAGCTCTTCAAGCAGATGACCGGGGAGTCTTTGACACAGTATTTGAAAAACTATCGGTTAGAGATCGCCGCCAACCGCTTGAGACATGAATCGACCAAGGTATCCGAGATCGCGTTGTCATGCGGCTTTTCCAATCTGTCATATTTTTCCCGCGCCTTTTATCAAAAGTTTCATATGACGCCGTCGGAGTACAGAAAAACGCCGGAATTATAATGAAATAATGACACAATATCTGTCGGATAAGCGGATTGTGTCAAGAAAAGAAGCGTTTTATGGTAGAAGCGATTTTTGAATAATTATATAATGAACACATAATGATTAAAACACAGGAGGTTTTATGATGAAAAAGACCATCGCTATCATTTTATCACTGCTGATAATCCTGAGTGCTGTTCCCTTTACCGGCGCTTTTGCCGCCGAAGAAAACGGTGCTCCGTCGGATTACGCGACCGAAGCGGCGCTGTATGTACACGCGGTCAGCGGTTCTGCCGACACGCAGGCATGGCAGGCATGGCAGAGCGTGCATGATGAGGATTTTGAAGTAGCAAAGCCCAATGAAAAATACTTCTTCCTCCCCTCTTCCGCCGCCGAGAACACCATTGACGTATACAACGGCTTTGACGCCGCGGTCACCCTCAACGGTGTTTCCATCGCGTCACACGCCACCGAGAGCGTCGCGTATACTGCCGACACCGCATATACCGTATCAGCAGGCGGCAACAACTACACATTGAAGATCATGAACTCTAACGCCGAGGGCGCGATCTACATCAACAATCCGGACGCGGACGGCAACGGTACCGATCTGATGACCTATCTGAACGAGACCAAAGAAAACAGTGCCAAGGCTACCGGCGCGATCGTCACCCCCGACGGTAAGATCGACAACACCGTTATCAAAAAGATCAAGGGCAGAGGCAACACCTCTTGGGACAAGCCCAAGAAGGGTTACAACATCACCTATGATAAGAAGGTCGGTATCGCGGGCATGGAGAAGAACAAAAAGTATTCCATCCTGCCCAACTATCAGGATGATTCTCTGTCACGCAACCGCATCCTGTATGACCTTTCCGACGCGGTCGGTCTCCCCTACGCGTCCGACTCCCGTTATGTCGACTTTTATGTTAATGGCTACTATTGGGGCTCCTATCTGATGTGCGAGAAGGTCGAGCCGGGCAGTCTGGTACCCGAAGTGACCGACGACGGCTATCTCAATAAGGACGGCACGATCAAAGAGGACTTCCCCTTTATCGCGGAGGTCGACGCCAGCGCCACCGAGGGTGATTACTATGTCACCACCAACAACATGAAGATCACGATCAAGGCTCCCGAGGTCGACCCCGGTCAGCCCGGTTATGAAGAAGTCAAGAACTATGTCAAGGAAAAGTTCAACGCCTTCTATACCGCTACAGCGCCGAGCGGTGATCTCGCCTCTGTGGCGGACGTCAATTCCGTCGCGAAGCTCTATCTGATCAATGAGCTGGGCAAGAACTGGGACAGCGGCGTCTCCAGCACCTTCTTCACCTATCGTCAGGATGAAAACGGCAACTATAAATTCTACGGCTCACCCGTATGGGATTATGATAACTCACTGGGCAACGCGAAAGGCATAGAGTGGGATCTGAGAAACATCGGTGTGACCGATTATGAGGAATACACCGGTTGGTGGTGCCAGCACAAGGGAAAAACAAGCGCCAGCGCGAAGCGTTCCAATAACGTCATCGCGAGGATCTCTCAGAACGCGGATGTCAAAGCAGTATTGCCGAGGATCTGGTTCGAGAGATTCATGCCCGCTCTGGATCACTTTACAGGCGCGAAATATGATAAAGAGATCAACGCTGATTTCTACACCAGAGAAGCGTATTATGATCTGATCAAGGATTCTGCTGCGATGAACTACGAGAGCGGTTGGCTGCTCAACACCGGCAGCTGGATCGCTGATCATTCCAGCCAGAAGGTCGCGCACTATGACAGCGCCACCCAGAAGATGGTAGTGGATTCACAGACGACCAACTACGCACAGGATTTTGAAGGCATGTACAACTACGCTTCCGACTGGATGCTCAGCCGTGCCGCATGGCTCAGTGAGCAGTTCGCGCCGAACTACGTACCCTCTCCCCTGCTCGGCGACGCCGATCTGGACGGTGAGGTCAACATCATTGACGCGACAGCGATCCAGCGTCACAACGCGGGTATCATTTCTCTCCCCGAAGAAGCGAAGGTTTCCGCCGACGTCGACAAGGACGGCGAAGCCAGCCGGAAAAAAAACGCTCTTTTTTTCGATAATTATGGATTTTATCAAAAAAGCATGTTATAATGTTGAATAATATACAGAATCGGAGAATGATATGCGCCAAAACAGCACTACCAATCCCCTCAATCAATACAAACTGAATTTCGCGTCATTCAGCTATTTTCGAAACGCGATCTACGGCTTTGCGGCGTTGTGGATCGTGGTCTTTCACGGTGTATTGCTCGGCAATATCCGTGATGAATTCGATCCTGCGATCCGATTGATCAGAGATTCGATCGACATGGGCAACATCGGCGTCGACGTCTTTGTCTTTTTGTCGGGCATCTGTCTGTATTTTTCCTATTCCAAAAAGCCAAAGCTCGGCTCCTTCTATTACAAGCGGTTTGTCAGAGTCTATATCCCCTACCTGATCATGGTACTGCCCTACATCATCTACTTTTATGTCACGGGAGAAATCGACCTTTGGCTGACGATCAAAACGATCCTCACTATCAACACATGGACCGGCGAGATCGACCCGATCGATTTTTGGTATGTGTCCGCCATACTGGTGTTCTACCTGCTCTATCCGCTGATCTATCGGTTCATTTTCCGTGAGAAAGAGTCCAATAAAATGCCGCGGGAAAAAGCGGAGTTTTGGCGGATGATGCTCCTCGTTGTGATCTCTTTTGCCGTGTCTGTCGCCATCTACTATGCATTGCCTGATGTGTACAGTGTGGTCAGCCGTATGTTGTCACGGTTCACCGTGTTCATCATCGGTACCTATGTCGGAAAATTAGTCAAAGAGGGAAAGCCGTTCCACGAGGGCTTTTTGATTGCCTCGGTCATCATCCTCGCGGGCACCTATCCGCTGTATGAGTGCGATATCCTGCCCGGTGTATGGTCGCGGTATTACGGCTCATTGACAGGCATAGCGCTGGTGTTCCTGCTGTCGCAGTTCTTTATCCTTGCGTCAGAATGGAAGATCGACCGCTTCTTTGCGTTCTTCGGTCCCTTCTCGTTCGAGATCTATGTCCTCTCCATCATTGCGAGAAGGATCTATTACTTCACCCCGTGGTATACCGACGGCTACGCGTTCCTGCACTACATGATCGTGATGGTGTTCACCATCTTCATCGCGTGGGTAGTCAGCAAGATCGAACACCCAATCTTCAAGCTGTTGTTAAAGCCCCGAAAAGAAAAACGAAATAGATAAAGCATACACAAAAACCGACGGAGTGATCCGTCGGTTTTCGTTATGATATGTAATACAGGTTTACTTCAATCGTTTCGTGAGCTTCACGGGGATGCCTTTCTTCACGATATACACTTCTTCGGCGATCTCCATCATCGCCCTATCGTTATAGGAATCCGTGTAAAACGCGTCGATCTTTCGGTCGCCGTATTGTTCCGTATACCGCTTGACCTTATTATCGCCGAAGTTGAACCATATGATCTTCTTCGCCGCGACGTCCATTTCCGTGCCGATGATGTGATCGGTCTTTAAATACTCACGGATACAGTCGAGCAGAAAGACAGGGCTTGCCGAGATGATCACATCCTCAGGCTCGATCAGCGAAAGGATGTTTTGGTGCAGTCGGTCGATACGTTTCTCCCAAAACGGCGCCGCCAACTCTTCGGGCGATTCCGTTCCGTCCAGAACCCCGGCAAAGATCGAGTTGATAATCGATTCGAGCTTTTCCTTACTCACCCAACACAGCTCATATTTGACTGCGGTAACCAGGATCTTCGGGATATACCGAATGATCTTTTTATTATGCTTGATCATATAGGAAGCAAAATGCAAGCCGCTTTCGCCGCGATAGATCGTGTTGTCAAAATCAAATACTTTCACTGTGTTCCTCTTTTTCTGTTGAATAGGATATGTCATTATTATAGCAATTCCGTGGGCGTTTGTCTATAAAAAGACAGGCGACTCCGTCACATTTCGGAATCGCCTGATGGTCCTTTATTGATTGGATTGTTTTATTGACAAATCACTTTTCTTCGGATTTGTCCGCTTCGGCGGAGGGTTCGGAAACGTCAATCGAAGGCGACTCTTCCTCAGTCTTTTCTGTTCTCACAAGCTCGGGGTGTACCTCCGCCCAGTTGAACAGTTTATCATTCGGCTTCGCCGCGCCGCAGCCGCAGGTGCCGACATAATTCTGGTTGATCTTGCCGCACTCCGGACACTTCCATTCATTCTCGCCCGGCTCGATCTCAGGCTCGGCGGGCTTCTTCTCGACCTTTTCTTTTTTCTGTTCCACGGGCTGTTCTTCTGCCGGTTCTTCTTTTTTCACAAGCTCGGGATGAACCTCCGCCCAGTTGAACAGCTTATCATTGGGTTTTGCCGCGCCGCAGCCACAGGTGCCGACATAGTTCAGATTGATCTTGCCGCAGTCCGGGCACTTCCACTCGTTCTCATCCGGCTCGCGCTCAGGCTCGGCAGGCTTCTTCTCGACTTCCTCCGGCTCGGGAACCGGCTCTTCAACGGGCTCCTCTTTTTTCACCAGCTCAGGATGAACATCCGCCCAGTTGAACAGCTTGTCGTTCGGCTTTGCCGCGCCGCAGCCGCAGGTGCCGACATAATTTAAATTGATCTTGCCGCAGTCCGGGCACTTCCACTCGTTCTCGTCCGGCTCGCGCTCAGGCTCAGAGGGCTTCTCCTCGACCTTTTCTTCCAGCTCGGGGATCGGTTCTTCAACGGGTTCCTCTTTTACGACCAACTCGGGATGAACCTCCGCCCAGCTGAACAGCTTATCGTTCGGCTTTGCCG
>CACWXE010000220.1 GCA_902764715.1 uncultured Ruminococcus sp.
GCACGATCCAGTGCTTCGATATCCGCTCATAGTCGATGAGTGTGACAACGACCGCCGCGATATATCCCAATATCAGCGCCAATATCTGCGGCGTCATGTAGCTGTAATCCGAGGCTCTCTGCATGGAGTTGATCAACAGCAGACTGTAAGCGCTCGCGGAGATCGTCAGCAACCACAGGATCACATCTGATTTTGTGAAAAATTGAGTTAATCCTTTTATCGCTTTTTGCATAGAGTACCTTTCAATAGCATTTTCGATAGAGAACAGGACGCGAGCGTCCAATCTCAACCGATCTAAATAATCGTCATTACGAAGTCCCTTGACACACGTGTCGGGGACTGTGGCAATCTCAACCGAAAAGGCTCCCTTTCCTAAGGGAGCTGTCACGAAGTGACTGAGGGTTGATATAAATTGCTCGACCGAAGAAAGAAACGATACTTCGATTTCTGTTTTCTCCTATCATTATAGTGAATGACACACTTGAATTCAAGATAAATATTTGTAATAATTTCGTTAATTTTATCCTATGGCATTATTCCGAGGCGATCATATGATAAAATATTCAATTGATAATAACAATCAGAGGTAGATTTCATGAAAGTGACAACCTCCTGCGCGCGTGATACGGAGCAGCTCGGCGAGAAGCTCGCGTCTGTATTGCGGGGCAAAGAGATGATCGCGCTGTTCGGCGATCTCGGCGCGGGCAAGACCGCCTTCACACGCGGGCTTTGTGCCGGACTTGGGATCCGTGACGGCGTATGCAGTCCGACCTTCGCGATCGTCAACGCGTATCAGGGAAAGTTTCCGGTCTATCACTTCGATATGTACCGCATCACCGACCTCGATGATCTGTTCGCGACCGGCTTCTATGACTATATCGGCAACGGCGTCATCATCATCGAATGGAGCGAGAATATCGAGAGTGAGCTCGAGCCGGATTGTATCCGTATCCGCATCGAGAAAACGGAAAATGAGAATGAAAGAATATTTGACATAAGGGGGTTGGATGAATATGCTGATCTGTTCCGTTGATTCCTCCGCGACTCCCGCGTCGGTGTGTTTACTGGAGGATGATAGGATCATCGCCGAGTATTATCTGAACACCGGCTTTACGCACAGCCAAACGCTGATGGCGATGCTCGAATCGGTCTTAAAGATCTCCGGCAAAAGCGCCGGTGACATCGACCTGTATGCCGTCAACAGCGGTCCCGGCAGCTTTACCGGCGTGCGGATCGGCGTCAGCGCCGTCAAGGGCATGGCGTACGCCCTCGAAAAGCCCTGTGTCGAGGTTTCGACCTTAGAGAGTATGGCGTACAACCTGCTCGGCAGTCACACGATCGTCTGCGCCTGTATGGACGCCAGACGCCGACAGGTCTATCACGGGCTGTTCCGTGTGGACGGTGATACAATCGAGCGGCTGTGTGATGATACCGCGATCGCGGTGGACGATCTGCTCAGCGGCTTACCGAAGAATGAGGAGATCATCCTCATCGGCGACGGCGCCGAATTGGTGGCGCAAAGCACGGATGATCCTTTGATCATTTTGGCTCCGCCGAATCTCAGATACCAAAGAGCTTCATCGGTCGCTTTAGCGGCTGTTGAAAAATACAACAGGGGAGAGGTCGTCTCTCCCGCGGCGCTGATGCCCCGCTATCTCCGCTTATCACAGGCGGAACGGGAGCGCAACGCCAAAATCAACAAAGAACAGGATGGTGCATTATGATAGCGATCGGATGCGATCACGGCGGTCTTGCGATCAAAAACGCGGTGATCAACTACATGAAGGAGAATGGGATCGAGTATAAGGACTACGGTTGTTATACCGACGAGAGCGTGGATTATCCCGTCTACGCGTATCAGGTGGCAAAGAGTGTCGCCGACGGTGACGCAACGCTGGGTATCATCTGCTGCGGTACCGGCATCGGCGTCTCGATGGCAGCCAACAAGGTCAAGGGCATCCGCGCGGCGGTATGCACCGACGAATTCTGCGCCGAGATGACACGCCGCCACAACAACGCCAACATCATGTGCATGGGCGGCAGAGTGATCGACGAGGAAAAAGCGGTCAAGCTCGCTTCCATCTTCCTGAACACCCCCTTTGACGGCGGCAGACACGAAAAGCGCGTCGATATGATCACGCAGATCGAAAACGGAAGTTTTACATTATAACATGTATTCATGATAACAGAAAGAAGGATTCATTATGAACAGTAAAGTTACGATTTTTGACCATCCGCTGATCCAGCACAAGCTGTCGATCCTGCGTGATGAGAACACAGGTACCAAGGAATTCCGCGAGCTGATCTCTGAGATCTCCATGCTGATGTGCTATGAGGCCACCAGAGATCTGCCCCTCGAGGATGTAGTGATCAAAACTCCTATGGCGACGATGACCGCGAAGAAGATCGCGGGCAGAAAGCTGGCTTTGGTTCCGATCCTGCGCGCGGGCTGTGGTATGCTGGACGCGATGCTGCGGATGGTTCCGTCCGCTAAGGTCGGTCATATCGGTCTGTACAGGGATGAAGTCACCCATAAGCCTGTCGAGTATTATAACAAGCTCCCGGGCGATGTAGAGGAGAGAGATGTATTCGTCCTCGATCCGATGCTCGCTACCGGCGGCAGCGCTGCCGACGCGATCAGCATCATCAAGCGCTCCAATCCCCGCTCTATCCGTTTTCTGTGCATTATCGCTGCTCCCGAGGGCATCGATGTGCTGTCAAAGGCACATCCCGACGTAGAGATCTACTGTGCCGCTAAGGATGAAAAGCTCAACGAGAATTGTTATATCCTGCCCGGACTGGGTGATGCGGGCGACCGTATCTACGGTACCGATGTTGTCGGTGAAGTATCCGTCGACAAGCGCGGCAGTACCGTTAAGCTCCGTTCCAAAACCAAATGATGCGACAGTTAACAGCTATCCTGTGTCTGTTGGCATTCTGTGTCATTATTCTGACCGCGTGCGGTGAAAAAGCCGACGGTGAGATGAATCCGGTTAAGGACGAAAAGGGTACTGTAACAGGCTATGAGCGCAAATATCATAACGATAACGGTGATGTCACCCGCTGGGATGTGTATGATGTCAACCAACAGTATGATCATTATGTCCTCTAT
>CACWXE010000221.1 GCA_902764715.1 uncultured Ruminococcus sp.
CCTCATTCCGCTACGCTCCGTTCGGCTTCAAAATCTTTCCCTATCCACACATCCATTATTTTGGGTGTTTTCCGACTGCACTTTTCTTGACATCTTCAAGGGGATTGATCTGCTCCGCATTTGGGTGGAATACATCGGATAGGTTGCGGCGGGAGGGGTCTCCCCACTGGGGAGGTGCCCGAAGGGCAGAGGGGTGCCGTCTGCGGCTGAGCAACAAGCCCCTCCCCTACGATGGGTTTCATCTATGACAAAAGGCCTGTCACGATTGTGGCAGGTCTTTTATCGGTTTATGAGCTTCTGTTTTACTCGCCGACTTCGGGGAGTCCTTTGAGCGCCAGCAGGAAGCTGACCACTGCCGCCAGCGCGCCGCCGGAAAGCACCATCAGCCAGTTCACCTCGTGGATAAACGCCGCCTGGGTGCCGATGACCGCGAGCGCTCCTTCTGCGAAGGTTTTCAGCGCGCGGACGCCTGCCGCAATCCACCAGTCCCTGGTAAATACATGATTCATCTTATCCTACCTTCCTTTGTTTGATCAATCCTGATCGTGAGCCGCCTTGTTGATATGCTTGTCGAGTCGGGATATCGCCTCGGTCACCCTGCCGTTACAGCCCTTTTGGTGCAAGCCGTCGAGGCAGGCGCGCAGGGCGTAGATGACGAGGGTATCCTCTTTCTTCATCTTGTCGAGTTCCTTTTGCTGTTCGTCCAGCCGACGCTCCAGTGTGTCGATGCGGTCGAGCAGCTTGGCGTAGAGCCGATAGCTGCCGATGATCACACCGAGGATGACCGACGCGGCGCCGATCAGCTCAGCAGCCTTTACGATGTCGATCTGCATCATGCACCGCCCCTCGGGCAAAACGGCGGCCGATCATGTGATCTCACCTGTGTTGTTCATACATTCAACCCTTTCCGGATTTGCCTCTCCACCTATGACGATATCGCGGAAAAAGTTGCATACTTTTATGCAATCGGATGCGTGCGTCTTTTTTCTTTTCTTCATAACAAAAGCGACAGTCGGGATGACTGCCGTTTATTCTGTGTTGCAGGTAATTCGTAGGGGTCGACATTTATGACGACCCGCGTGGTAGGGACGTTTATTTCTTATCGACAGTTTTCGATAAAGGATACGCCCGATAGACTGCGGATAACCATTGGTCATAGCGCAGCGTTACGAAAACAGGGATTTGCTTCGCACGAAAAAGTGAGCTTTGGGAAGTGTGCCGGGAGGGTCGAGACCCTCCCTTACAATCAGTTTCATCTACTTCGCGTTTAAGTGAGATCAATTGGAAATGTGTCGAGACGTCGGACACGCGTGTCCAAGCGTCATCCCCTACGCAACGGCACCCCGAGCATTAAATGATCGGGGTGCCGTTTATGATTCATTATTCAATTTTCAGTTTACTTGACGACGATCGCCTGTTTGCCGAGCTGCTCAAAGCGGCGTTCGCTGATCTTGCGCTCAAAATGGGAGATATCGCCCACGACGGAATCCGAGAAATAATAATCCTTCTGATCGTAGCCGCAGAGCACCAGACAGTGCTCGTGGAGCATCCATTTGAAGATCTCGCCCTCTTTATACTTGGCGTTTTCATCGACATAGTTGACCTTCCACGCCTCCCATTCCTGCGGTTCGGTCATGTTGGTGGTCGCCCAGATCATCACGGGAACGTCGTTGACGATGTATTCATCGCACAATTTTTGGAGGGTGTAGTTCTCGAGAACATACGCCTTTTTGTCGGACTTGACGTCGGCGAGATAGCGGTTCATGCACTTCGCCATCGCGGGCGCGTAGATGCCGTAGCCGGCATAGGCGGTGCCCGCAAAGCCCGAATTCATGTCGGGGCCGAGCTTGATGCCGGTCTCGGGATCCTCGGTGACCGCGTGACAATCCAGATACTTGTCGGCGAACTGGAATTCGTTGATGTCATAGCCCAGCGATTGGAGCAGGCTGGTGCACGCGTGGGTCTCACAGCCCGCCATCAGGGTATCCTGCAAAGTCGCCTTGACGCTCTGTATCTGATGCGGGACCACGGGCGTTTCAACCGACGCGGGAGCGCCGACGCCCACCTGTATCGGCGTTGAAGAAACGCCGCTCAAGATCGCGCCCAGCACCAGCAGGATGACGATCGCGATCGATATCGTTATGATTTGTATTTTTTCGGGAATTGATCGTATTGTCACCGGATCAGTCAACTCCGTTTTTCCTTATTATGATTGCATTGTATCACATCATATGGCGGCATAATGATCCACAAGAAAATAATATAAATTTTCTGTGAATCGGATGTTGCTTTTTTATTGACATCGGGACGCGGTTAGGGTATTGTAATGGTAGTGATTTCCGTTAGGGAAATGTATCTTCCTTCGGTCGATTGATACAATCCCTCCGAGCCGAACGATTCGTTCGACCCGCCTCCCGTAGGAAAGGGAGAATTCAGCAGTTGAGATTGCCACGGCATAAATGCCTCGCAATGACGATTGGATAAAAAACGCAAAGGAGCTTGAAGATGAAAAGGTTTTTAGCATTATTACTCGCCATAGGGTTGATCACGGCGCTTGCCGCGTGTTCCTCCGGCAAAAAGGACGAGAAGGCTGAGAAGAAAGAAGAAACCAAAGCGAATGAATATACGATGTCCGACAACGTCAAGGAAGGGTCGGTCATCGACGGCGTGATGACGGATATCCAAAGGGATGATCCCATCCTCAAGCGCACGACGCCCTCATGGCTCGAGACCTGTGTGCTGTACGAGGTCAACATCCGCCAGTATACCGAAGAAGGCACCTTTGCCGCGTTTGAAAAGCACCTTGACCGCCTCAAGGAAACAGGGATCAATACCCTGTGGCTCATGCCGATCCATCCGATCAGCAAGACCAACCGCAAGGGGACACTGGGCTCGTATTACTCGGTCACCGATTATAAGGACGTCAACCCCGAATTCGGCACGATAGAGGATTTCAGACACCTGATGACCGCCGCCCACGATAAGGGCTTCAAGGTCATTCTGGACTGGGTCGCGAACCACACCGGCTGGGATAACGCGTGGATCACCGAGCACAAGGACTGGTACAAGACCGACAACG
>CACWXE010000222.1 GCA_902764715.1 uncultured Ruminococcus sp.
GATAACGTCGTCGGTTCTGCCGACATACCAGAAATAGCCGTCCTCATCGCGCCACGCGGTATCACCGGTGTGATACATGCCGTCATGCCATGCCTCTTTGGTGGCTTCTTCATTATTATAATAGCCCTTGAACAATCCGCAGGGAACGCGCTTGTCGGTGCGGATGATGATCTCGCCGGGCTCGCCGTCGGGAACGGGATTGCCGTCGGGATCAACGATATCGATATCATAGCCGGGGATGGGCTTGCCCATCGAGCCGAGCTTGGGTGTTGTACCAAAAAGGTTGCCAATGGTGAGGGTGGTCTCGGTCTGACCGAAGCCCTCCATAATCCTCAGCCCGGTCGCCTTGCGGAACTGGCGCCACACCTCGGGATTGAGCGCCTCGCCGGCGGTGGTCATATGGGTGATGCTGGACAGATCGTACTTGCTCAGATCCTCCTTGATCATCATGCGCAGCATGGTAGGCGGCGCGCAGAAGGTGGTGATATTGTACTTCTTGAACATCGGCAGGATGTCGTCCGCGTGGAAGCGGTCGAAATCATAGGTGAATACCGCGCCCTCGGACAGCCACTGACCGTAGAACTTGCCCCACAGCGCCTTGCCCCAGCCGGTGTCGGAGATGGTGAAGTGCAGGCCGTCGGGATCGACGCCGTGCCAGTATTTAGCGGTGACATAGTGACCGAGCGCGTACTTATAGCTGTGGTTGGCGATCTTCGGATAACCTGTCGTGCCCGAGGTGAAGAACATGACCATCGTATCATCGCCGCAGGGCGTTTCCGTCGTGCGGTAATAGTGGGTGGAGTACATCTCGAACTCCGCGTCGAAGTCATGCCAGCCCTCTCTATTGCCGCCGACCATGATCTTGGTCTGCAGGGTCGGACAGGTCGTCTGCGCCTCATCAACGGAATCGGCAACCTGACCGTCGGCAGTCGCGACGATGGCGGAAACGCCTGCGCTTTGGAAGCGGTACTCGAAGTCGTGCGCAAGGAGCTGGTTGGTCGCGGGGATCGCGATCGCGCCCAGCTTATGCAGCGCGAGCATACTGAACCAGAACTGATAATGGCGTTTGAGGACGAGCATGACGCGGTCGCCCTTCTTGATGCCGAGGGACTTAAAATAGTTCGCCGCCTGATTGGAACGGCGCTTCATATCGTTGAAGGTAAAACGGCGCTCGACCTTGTTCTTGTCCACATGGAGCATGGCGAGCTTATCGGGCGTATTGTTCGCGATCGCGTCAACGCAGTCGAACGCGAAGTTGAACTTATCCTCATTGCGGAAGCTGATCGCCTTGAGGCAGCCGTTCTCGTCCTCCAATGTGCGGACAAACTGACCGGTGATGGCGGATTTCTTCTTGACATGCGCCTTCATGACCTCGTCGTTGCGCTCTTCGGTCTCTTTCTCACCCGGCCCGCGGCGAGCTCCTCAAAGTTGTTGCCGATCTGGATCTTCATCTTGCCCGACAGGACAAAGTCGAATTCCTGTCCCGCGTGCTTGGTCAGGTGGATCGGTTTATTCTGCAAGCTCTCGTTATAATCGTACTGGCAGAAATACGGCTCGGCGATCTTGTTCTTGAACATCGGCGCGACGTTGACGATGGAGATGCCCTCCTCCTCGGCAGTCTGTCTGCCGCCGCCGCGGCGGGTCACGGTGTAGCTCTTGAGCCTTGCGGACTCACCCTCGAGGATGTCGGTGATGCCCAGACCGAACGCCAAAGCGCACTTGTGGATGAAGGTGAAGGGAAAATCCTCGGTGCCGTTCTCATACGCCTTGTACTCGGATACGGACACCTCGGTTTTCTCCGCCATTTCTTCCACGGAAAAGCCGCTGATCTCGCGCATTTCACGGATACGCTTCGCGACCTCGATGAGTTTTTCGTTATCAACTACTGACATAATGTGTTCCTCCCATATAGATTAGTATGGTAGACGAATCAATAAATCGATTTATGCGAGCATGGTGGCTCGGGGTGAATGGCAGTTGGGATTTCTCACAACTCTGACGCTTTGGAAAATGACCTCGCAGCAGCTCTCAGTCAATCATCGTTCACAGACTCATTCATCTGTTCCGATTCTTGGGAGAGCCTTGCGTGGGAGTTGTTAGCCAAATCAAAGATTTGGACAACTTCTCAAACAAAAACGCTCGCCTCAATTCACATTGAGACGAGCGTGAAAAATCACATCCGCGGTACCACTCAATTTGCAGTATTGCTACTGCCACTCTCAGGATCGATATATCATTGAGATCACCACGGCACGATGTGTCTCGCGATGACAAACATATGAATCCCTATGCCTTTACGCAGCAATCACGGGGAGTATCTACTCAGCATACAGATGTATGACTTTTCGGGCTCCCGGCTCAGAAGCGATGGGTACTCAGGCTCATTCTATCGGCTCACACCAGCCGCCGACTCTCTGAAAAAACAATGCCTTGACCGTCTTCGTCACAGCCTTTATTAATTGTCTGTTAAAAATGTATCACAATTGTTCGGAAAAGTCAATATCGGCAATTTGACGATAAAGAAAGAGCATCACTCTGAATTTTTAGTGATTTTTTCTCTGCTGAGAAAATAGTTGAGGATCGCCATCGAAATGATGATAACATAGCCGACGACGCTCCAGATATCCGGCACCTGCTGGAACACGATCAGGCTCATCAGCGACGCGAAGATGATCTGGCTGAAATCGTAGACGGAGATCTCCTTGGCGGGCGCGTAGGTATACGCCGCGGTGATGGAGAACTGCGCAAGCGCCGCGCTGACACCGGCACTCAGCAGATAGACCCACTGCAAGGCGGTCATCGGCACATAGCCCGCGATCATGATCGGTGTGACGATCAGGGTGGACGCTGTGGAGAAGAAGAACACGATATACGGGTTGCTCTCCCCCATCAATCCGAGCTTGCGCACACAGCCGTAAGCCGCTCCCGCGCATACGCCGCCCAAAAATCCGACCAATGCGGGAATGAACGCGGCGTTGGCAAAGCTGGGCTTGATGACAAAGACCGTACCGAACAGCGCGCCGCCGAGGACAAGCCATTGATAGAGCTTGGGGCGTTCATGGATGAAGATGAACGAGAAGATCACCGCGAAGAACGGCGACATCTTATTGAGGATGGACGCGTCGGACAGCACCAGTGTTTCGAGCGCGTAATAGTTGCAGACCACGCCCGTCAAGCCGAATAACGTCCGTAATACGAGATATTTCCAGCTGCCCTTGACCGTCGGACGCAGGGGTGCTTTATTCTTAAAAAGAACGATAAACGCAATTACGGACGCCATCGCATTGCGGAAGAACACCTTTTGGAACACAGGCAGTTCATCGCCGCTGAGCTTGACGAACATATTCATACAGGCGAAGAAAAACGCCGATAGGATCAGAAGCAGGATTCCTTTGGTTCTGTTACTCACTTTATCCCTCACGAATCATACAATGTTAATGGTTATCAAAGTAACCGCTCAAAGTGTAAAAACCTATAAAAGCCTTCCTTTGGGAAAGGAAGGTGTCAGCGGACACGAGTGTCAGCTGACGGATGAATTGTATAATTTGACCGACCGAAGGGAGATACTCTGTTATTACACTTTGCAATAACATCAAGGTAATAGTATGCTGTTGAGATAGCAACCCTCAGTCACCTTCGGTGACAGCTCCCTTAGGAAAGGGAGCCTGTTACAAAAGTAACCGTTTTCTATTGTAACACAAGTATGAATGATTTTCAAATCATGTTGATATTTGATCGTCGGAATAAATCACGCCAAACTGTCAAAGATAATTGCAGAAGATACAAATTCAGGAGTGTGAAGCAATTGAATATCAAACGCGGCGATATCTATTATGCCGACCTCAGTCCCGTGGTAGGCTCGGAGCAGGGCGGTGTACGGCCGGTGCTGATCATCCAGAACGACGTCGGCAATCGCTACTCCCCCACCGTCATCGCGGCGGCGATCACCAGCAAGACGGATAAGACCAAGCTGCCTACGCATATCCCGATCGAAGCGCGCGACTGCGGCTTATACAAGGACAGCGTCGTCCTGCTCGAGCAGGTTCGTACATTAGATAAACGCCGACTCAGAGAGAAGATGGGCAGCGTCAACGTACAGTCGATGAAGCAGATCAATCAGGCGTTGTCCGTATCCTTCGGGCTGATCGGATAGCCGCGGCTCTGTCGATCGCGCGTTTCAAGCAGACAGAACCGCGCCAAGCACCGTTATCGTCTGTTATACTAAGTATCATTAAAACACTTTAACATTTATTGCGTTAAATTCCGCATAGCGGTGTTGTCGTCCTTGACATACGCCAGTATGCCTGCGTCCTCC
>CACWXE010000223.1 GCA_902764715.1 uncultured Ruminococcus sp.
CGGCTGGGCGTCGCTGGCGGTGTCGATCTGGGCGATCGGCGGACTGCAAATGATGGCGATCGGTATCATCGGCGAGTATATCGGAAAAATCTATCTCGAAGCAAAACGCCGTCCGCGCTATATCGTAGAAGAATATCTGCATGACTGAGTGCTTGAATACGAAAAAAGCTGACCTTTTCGGGTCAGCTTTTCTTTTGTAGATATATGAATGATTGTCATACTGAGCGGATTCATCTGACGTAGGGCATAAAACTCAATATGCCCCCTCTGACGAGGGGGCAGCCGAACGACAATTTGATAGGAACTATTGCGCAAAATCGGCAGGGGAGAGATAACGAAACAACATTGTTACGAATCGTTTTTTGACTTAATCCGCCACAGAATTATCGTTGCAAACATTATTGAGTCAGCCGTTTCAAAGCAACTGTTACGCTGCGTTATCTCTCCCCCGCAGGTTAACGGATATTCTCTGACATCAAGTCATCTTGCTGCCCCCTCTGACGAGGGGGCATAATAAGTTGTGACACCCGTGTCCGCTCAGGACGACAGTATTTGAGGGGCTATCGCGCTAAATGCGACAGCCCCTTCTTTTATCGTTATTCCGATCAGCCTAATACATCCACCATTCGGGCGTCATATCTTTGCAGGATGGTCGCGTCGAGGATGTCTACCTCGCCGTCGTCGTTCACATCCGCGTACAGGAGCTGCTCGGGCGTCAGTTCCTTTTTGCCGGCAAGATATCGCTGTATCACGGTCACATCGAGGATGGTGATCGCGCCGTCCATATCGACGTCACCGATCGCCTTCATCGGAACATTGTCCACATCCGTGATCTTGAACGTCTTGACGACCTCGCCGTCATCGAATTGCAATTTGATCTTGTGTAGTCCGACCGGCAGCTTGACCAGCTCGGATTTGCCGATCTGGAGCAGTCCCTCGTGCAATACCATGTTGCTCTCGAGGATAGAGCCGAGATAGGTATTGCCCTCATAGACATACGCGACGATCGACTCGGAGTTGGTCTGGAGCTTGAGACCGGACTCAGCGCCCTTGTCCCATTTGATGACCGGGGTATCGATGACGATCTCCTTTTGCTCGGGAGCGACATACTGATCGTAGTCGGCGTACGCCATGATACGGTTGGCGTTGAGGGTATACGGCTTTTCGCGATAGCTCTCCTCGACGTCAAGGTCGATCTGCTGGGTGATGACCTTACCGCCGGAGTTGCCGTTGGTGTAGGTCAGCACGCAGGTTTCGGGATCATAATCGATCACAATGGCGACATGGGAGAAGTAAGCGCCGGTTCCGTGCCAGCCGAAAAAGACCAGACCGCCGGGCTTATAGGGCATATCAAAGGGGCTGACGTCGACATTGTAGTAGGTATTCCACGGCATCGCGTCGAGCTTGTGGTGGGTGTTGGGCGCGTAATAGACCTTCTTCTGGTCAAGGTTGAAGGACTCGATCCACTGATCAGCGCTCCAGAAGATTCTCGGGTCGACGACATAGCAGTAGAAATAGCGCTTCAAGGTCTCTTCATCATAATAGCCCGCCTGATACAGACACCAGCTCGTGAAGATCGTGCACCAGTCATAATCGGCATACTGCTCGCTCTCATCTTTGTCCATGACATAACGCTGTGCCCAGCGGGTGTACTCGGTGTTGCCGGTGAGGTTATCGTTCATGCGCAGCTCGGCGCCTGTCCAGAGCTTGCCCTCCTGACGCGCCTGATCGAGGTCGTAGCCCTCTGTGGCAAAGTTCGCGTAGCCTTCCTGTGAGAGCGCGACGGCGAGCACCTTTTCCATGGTGGTGCCGTCCTTGTGCTCCTCCAGCGCCTGCAACAGCTTGGTGTAATAGGGAGAGGATTTGTATTCTTCCGAGAAGCGGAGCTCCTCAGCGCTCGCGGCGGATGCGGAGAGCACGGAAGAAAGCATCACGGCGAGTACGATGGCTAAACTTATGATTCTTTTCATAGTGTTTATCCTTTCTTCATCGGGATGATTATAAATGGAACGCGCGCTTCAGGAACAGCTTGCCCGTGTTGGTCAGGAAGATATCCTCCGCCTTGCGGATGATCTCCTTCTCGGGGGTGTTCTGCTCCTTGAAGTCGACGATCAGTTTCGCTTCGATCAGGATCTGGTGATCGAGGGTGCCGATGTGCTCATAGTTTTCGGCGTTCTCCACCATGTGGCAGACCTTCATCGACGCCGCCTCCGCGATCCCGCATTCGCGCAGGATATCGCGCACGACGGGGATACGGTCGCCCTCGACGTTGTGTACCACTGCCGCCAGCTCTAAGTCGAACTGCTCCTCATCACTCAAATGCTCGAGCTCGCCGATGCTTTTCGCCAGCGTATAGACGCGGACAAAGTGTTGTACCATGTCCGTGTCGCCGCCGTAATACTGCTTCATCCGCAGCGCGACGCGGTTGACGTCCTGTGTGCGTTTTTGCGCCGCCGCGTCAATTTCCTTGGGCATCCTTGAGCGCCTTCTTTCTCAGTTTTCTGTCCTTTTTATCCTTTTTGATGACCTCGCGCAGATAGGCGAACGCCTTTTCCTCGCCGTTCTCGGCAAGATAGGTCAGGTAATGCTCGATCAGATCGCATGACGCGGGATGCATCAGCTCGCCGCGAAAGACGCGTCCTTTGCGGTTCTTGCCGCGGATGAAATACTCCAGCGGACTGCGGTCGGTGTATTTGTCGCCCTGATAGGTCTTGCACGCCGCCATGCGGTCGCAGAACATCTCGACCACATAGCGCACCGGCATCTCGACCGGTTTGATCTTGCGGTCGACGGGGGAGTAGTCCGTCCAGTATTCCAGGTGATGGCGGTTCCTGCCCTTGTGGTGCATCCACGCCTCGCTGTAGCCCTTGACCTCGCGTTCGCGGTCGTTCGGACTGCGCGTTCCCTGCCAGTAGCGCGCGCCTTCGCTGAACTCCGTCCACGAATATTTCGACAGATCGTGCTTTAATCCCTGCCACGGGATCCCCGCCTTAAAGCAGTTGCGGATCACCTGATGGCGGTGGTGGGTGATGGTTTTAAAATGATTCAGCGCCTTGCTCATC
>CACWXE010000224.1 GCA_902764715.1 uncultured Ruminococcus sp.
CCGCACGCTGCCCGCGGCCTTTGCCAGGATCCCGAGCTTCATATCCAGCGGGATCTGCGCCATCTTCGCGTAAAGGGCCTTCCTTTGCTTCATGGCCCAGAGGGAGTTTTCCGGCTGTGCCTGCAGCATCATCTGACCGCGCGCTGCCGTGCACGACTTCATCAGATCATCCAATGATCTGTTCTTCGGGAAATCCAGCTCGATGACATTCGCATACATACGATAGTTATCATAAGTGCCTAACATCGCCTTGTAGTCGATCGCGACAGCTACGCTGACCGTCTTATCGTTTTCGGGCGCGTACTTTCCGGCGGCTCTCGCCAACAGCACCGCGATCATCGCGTTCGGGCTGCCGTCATAATCCCTGCAATAACGGATCAGCTCCGACTCCGCTATTTTAATACAATGGAGCTGCTGCTCGTTATCCTCTCCGTCATTGACCCGATAAAAATCCTCGATAGGCGGTTTGGTGTACATCGGCACCTTTGCCCCGTCAATATCCAGATCGGCAAAGGGATTGCCTGTCTCGGACTCCGGGATCACATCACCCGGCAGGCGGATACCGGCAGGATCAAGCGCCAGACCCGTCTTTTTGCACAGATAAAGATACACCGTACTCTTGATATACGGTATCACGCCCGCGCCGTCGGACAGGGCGTGTGACATCTCCATCGCCATTCTCGATCCCTCATACTTCCATGCCGTCAAATGGTAATTGGACTGAGGCGAATTAAAGTTGATCGGATCCCATGTGTTGCGCACCGTCATGGGCAGCGGATTGGGTTCGGCGGACAGGTCGTTACCTTCGGCGACCCCTTTGACATAGAAATACGGAAAGCGTTCACGAAGCTCCTCAACAACATCCTGCAGGATCGTGCCGTCAATCGCTTCCTTAAGCTCGACGACCACGCTCATGGTATTGGGGTGTTCGGGAGTACTCATGTACAACATCGGATCATAGAATTCACTCATCTTTGGGATCTCCTTTCTGTTTGTTTGATTATACCGTAATGATCGGATATCGTCAAGGCGTGACAGAATAAGAATCTCTAACAGGAAAACGAGCGGCGCGATCTGCGGAAATCACGCCGAAAAATGTCGGGCTCCTGTCAGAGATTCGTATCATCAAACATTCTGTTGTCAAAAGGCAACGCGGTGCAGCCGCTCATGATCCGGGAACGGCTGCCGCGTGATATTACGGTATGATTGAAACAACCCTCCGTCACGGACAAATGTGTCCGCGCCACCTCCCTTAGAAAAGGGAGGCTAATCAGAATGATTATTCTGCGAGCATATTCTTGCCCTTGTTCAGCAGGGACAGATATACGATATATGCGATGATGTTCAGTACGAGAGCAACAACCGCGATAACACCGCCGATGACGGAAGCGAACATGCCGCCGAATACCAGAACGAGGATGTTAGCGATCAGAGACAGCGCGTAGAATACAACGATGATGGTCAGAAGGTTCTTGCCCTGCTGAGCAATTTCGTCATTGCCGGTCTTTTCAGCAAGGTTGGTGATACCTTTAATGACAAAGACGGTCACAAAGATCGACATCAGGTTCTGGATGATCTGGCAGATGCTGTAAACGGTAGTGTTTCGGGAGAAGATACCGCCGACAACTGCAGCGATCAGGCTGATGATGACGAGGATCAGAGCAGTCTTGAAAGCGCTCTCGTCCTTAGACACGTTGATGATACCGACCAGCGCCATGATACCGCCGATCAGCGCCAGGATCGCAGCCGCCGCGATCAGAACTACGGTACCTACACCGGCAGCGATCGTACCGCCCTGGGAGTTAGCGCTTGCCGCGGCGACAGTGACGATCGTCATGACAAGAGCGATGATGGTCACGATAGCAGAGATCAGCTTGAGGATTTCGGCAGTGAAGATTCTTTTCACGCCTGTTGCAGCATTTTGGAATTTCATAGTTTTCCTCCTTGAAATAAATATGGATTTTTATAAGATAGCGCCCTGCCCTGCAAAGCCGGACGCTGACTCACCGGAACATAAAAAAACAGGCGCAGTGCATCTACGTCTGTGTTGTCTTATCGGAACAGGAGATAACGGAAAAAGGGCGCAGCAGTATACGGCGTCTTCATCCTGTGCTGTGCTGTGCCAATGCATCCCATCGTCATCACCATGCAAGCCTTTCGGTAATTTTCACTAACCAACAAGTAGTATTGTTAATATTATAGTATACTTTTACACAAATTGCAAGAGACAACGCAAAAAAACAGAGAGTATTTATTGTTTGAAAAGCATTTTGTTATTTCGATGTACACACGCCGTGAATGTTCTGATTCTTTTCTATCTATAAAACAATCCACCGGCTCCATCATCAGCCGGTGGATTATTCATTTTATCAATCTTTATTACTGAACAAGTGCTTTCATGCTCTCCTTACAAACCCGTCTGTTTTTGATGATCGGCGTTTTTGAAGGATATTGCAATTCGATACGAAGTATGCTATGCTTTTATCAGTTCAAAAAGAGGGTGTCGGTATGAACGTTATCCATATGAAGTACGCGGTCGAGGTCGCGAAAGCCGGTTCGATCAACAAGGCAAGCGAAACACTGCTTGTGGCACAGCCGAATCTGAGCCGTTCGATCAAGGAGCTTGAAGCCGATCTGGGGATCACGATCTTTTTGCGCACTTCGAAAGGTATGATCCTGACGCCCAAGGGCGAAGAATTCATCGGATACGCCCAAAATATATTAAGGCAGCTCGACGAGCTGGAAACGATGTATAAGGCGGAATTGCCCGCCAAACAGACCTTTTCTGTTTCCGTTCCCCGTGCCAGCTATATCGCCGACGCCTTCTCAAAATTCACCAACTGTATCGACAAGGGCTCGGCGGAGATCTATTATCAGGAAACCAACTCCAGCAGAGCGATCAAAAACATACTGGAGCACAATTATCATTTGGGGATCATCCGTTACGCCTCTCATTTTGATCATTATTTTAAGGCACTGCTTGATGAAAAAGGCTTGCGGTATGAATTGGTCGCGGA
>CACWXE010000225.1 GCA_902764715.1 uncultured Ruminococcus sp.
TCCCGTTGGGGATCTTGGTAAAATCACTCTCCCCCGCTCTTTTCTGCTCCACCGTAAAGGAACAGTGGTCGGTGCTGACGGTGTCGATATTGCCCGCCTTCAGTCCGCTCCAAAGCGTGCGGTTATCCTCGGGCTTTCTCAGCGGCGGCGAACAGATATACTTTGCGCTCTCGTCAAACGAATTGCGATAAACGCTGTCATCGAGCAGAAGGTACTGCGGACAGGTCTCGACATAGACCTTCACGCCGTTTTGTCTGGCGCGCAGGATCTCCTCGTAACCCGCCTTGGTGCTCAGATGCACCACGATGCAGGGCGCGTCGGCTGCCTTGGCGATGCTCAGAAAACGATTGATCGCCTCCGCCTCGGTATAGTCAGGACGGGTCGCGGGATGGAACACGGGAGCGGTATCGCCGCGTCCGATCGCTTCTTCTCTGAGCTTGCCGATGATACCCGAGTTCTCGCAGTGGCATCCGACGATGCCGCCGTATTTTTTCAGCTCGGTCATCAGCTCATAGATCGCCCTGTCATTCAGCTCCATCGCGTCATAGATCATATAGACCTTGAACGAAGTCACTCCCTGCTCAAACATGGCGGGGAGTTCGTTTTTGATATCCTCGCGCCAGTCGGAGATCGCCATGTGGAACGCGTAGTCACAGCTCGAGTTGGCGAACGCCTTCATATGCCAGTTGTTCAGGGCGTCGGTGAGCATTTCGCCCTTGTTCTGTGTCGCGAAATCCACCACCGTCGTTACACCGCCGGCAAGAGCGGCTCTGGTGCCCGCCTCAAAATCATCGGCGGTCACGGTGTCGCTGACCTCCAGATCGAAATGGGTATGCGCGTCGATGAAGCCGGGAAAGATCAGCTTGCCGCTGACATTGACCACCTGCGCGTCGGCGGAAAGATGCTTGCCGACCGCTACGATCTTCTCACCCGAGATCAGCACATCCGCCTTTTTGGCGCCGCGCGCCGAGACCAGCGTGCCGCCTTTGAATAATAGCTTGTTCATGTTATCACTTTCTTTTGATAGGTTCGTTTTGTTTATTATACGACATTTTTGCGGCGGGAGCAAGACCCCCATCTGATGTTTGTATGCGGGACGTCGTAAACGTCGTCCCCTACATTTTTCCTGAATTGCGCCGTCAAAAAAACCTGCCCTACGTTTGGATAATCGGTTGAGATTGTGAGGTGCTGTCAAAATCTTGATTTTGGCTACAGCACCCATGCAAGGCTCTCCCAAGAAGCGGAGCAATAATGCGAACGCTGATTGGTTGAGAGCTACTGCCACAGGCTTTGCCTTCGCAATGACAAATGATAATCAGTTGAGATTGCCACAGGCTGTGCCTTCGCAATGACAAATAATAAGGAGGGACAGACATTTCTGTCACGCCCCTCCCCTGTTGCTGTTAACGATATAACGCGACGTCCTTCATCACGGTGAGGATCAGCACCTCAACATCCTTGGGCAGGTCGTTGGGCTGATCGAGATCGACGTCCGTGACCTCATCCAATCTGACGCGTACCGTGTGATCGTCGAGGATCAAGAAGCCCTTTTGCGTGCTGACCGCAAAGCTCTCCGCGTCCTCAAAGAAGGTGAGCTTATCGAGATACGGCGCGGAATCATACGGACAGAAGCTCCTGCAGTTGCCGCACTCGTTGCACAGGCGGTCGATGTGCAGGATCTCGCGTCTGCCGTCGGGCATTTCGACCACGGCGTTGGCGCGGTTGGGACATACGCTGACGCAGTTCTCGCAGACCGTGTTACAGCTCAGGCACCTTGAAGTGATCGGAGTCAGCACGATGGGGTCGACCACGCGCTTGCTCTCGATCGCCTGCGTTACCGAGGGGATCGCCTGTGGCGGGATCTTGACCTCATACTTTTCGCCGATGATATCGTCCGCGGCACGCTGAGCGTCGGCGATACATTCGACCACGGTAGAGGGTCCGCGCAGGCTGTCACCGATATTATACACCTTCATCCCGTCGATTTCGGTCAGGAAAGGTACTCTTCCGTTTTCGCCGGCGGTGAACGCCAGACTCCCGCCGCACATCATCTCAAGCCGCTGCCGGATATTTGCAAGCGTGGTATCCGCAATATTCGCAAGCGCCTCATTGGTCAGAAACGCCTGATGCGACGTCACAATCACGTTCGGCATGGAAATCAGTCTGGCCAGAACATCATCATTCACAATATGATTCGAATAATCATGGAAAAATACATTCGATTCTTCTTCATACACGTCCAGGCAGGCTGCACCGATCTGCCGTTGCTTGATTCCTTCCAAAAGCGCCTCGGAATCAATGAGCGCCCCTCTGGATGTGTTAATCAGGGCAACACCCTTCTTCATCTTCGCAATGCTCTCCGCATTCACCATATGTCTGTTCTCATCCGTCAGCGGGCAGTGGAACGAAATTATGTCACTTCTCTCCCAAAGCTCGTCAAGCGTCACATATTCAATCCCGGAATCCTTCGCCGGAAACTTGTCATAGGCAATTACACGCATTCCGAACCCACGGCAAATGTCGATAAAAATCCTGCCGATTTTTCCCGTGCCGACCACACCGACCGTCTTGCCGTGCAGATCAAACCCGGTCAGGCCGTTTAGACTGAAATTAAAATCCTTCGTCCGGATGGATGCCTTGTGAATTCTTCGAATC
The DNA here is from genome assembly GCA_902764715.1 of uncultured Ruminococcus sp. GTDB lineage: Bacteria > Bacillota > Clostridia > Oscillospirales > Acutalibacteraceae > Ruminococcoides. Next base: position 2,656 of record CACWXE010000225.1, read on the forward strand.
GAAGTAAGTAAGAGCGCCATGGCATGCTCCGCAACTGCGTACGGAGAATACGCCGGAACACGTACGATATGAATTTTTCCGTACGCGTACTCGATATCAACATTGTTGTAACCGGCACAGCGCAAGGCAATCAGCTTCACGCCCATTGCGGCAAGTTTGTCAATTACCACGGAATTGACATCATCGTTTACAAAAACGCAGACCACATCATATCCGTCCGCCAGCTTGCAGGTATCCTCCGAAAGCCTGGTTTCTAAGTAGAGTATTTCGAATTCATCGTCCTTATTCGAATCCATAAAGGACTGCTTGTCATATTCTTTTGCATC
>CACWXE010000226.1:0-2788 GCA_902764715.1 uncultured Ruminococcus sp.
GAGGCAGAGGTTACCGCACAGGCTGAGGAAACACAGGCGGCAGGTGAGGATGAAACGACGCAGTCAGCTGACGACGCATCCGAATCCGATAATCAATAATCATTATCATTTTGAGGCTGACTCTATGAGCCGGCCTCTTTATGGTTGTAATGGAGGAAAAATATGAAGAGGGTATTCATCATGCTGGCGGCAGTGCTGATGACGGCGCTGGCTGTCTTCGCGGTCAATACGTCCGCAGCTGTGAAAGACAGCTCTTTGATTGAGGTCAGTTCCTGCGGCAACGCGGTTACAGCGATAGTGGACGACAGCGAAGCGATCTCTTCGCCGATCGGGGACAGGTTGCTTGATGTCCAGCCGTCGACTGAGATCGACGCCGATGAGATCAAAGAGGATGGGATCAATACGCGCGTCGCGACCATATGGATCGTCAGTATCAGCGCGGTATTATTCATCGCGATCATGATCCTCACTGTCAAGTTAGCGAAAAAGAACCAAGGGCATAAATAATCCAGCGTTATATTGCATATCAGCATAAGGCGTGATACACTTGATAATAGATAAATGTTTTGTGTTATTGCGGATTTGACAGAGTGGCAAATAATTCCCGAATTGGTACTATTTATCAAAAAATTTAGTAAATATGTATTAAAGTCAAAAATGTTTTTTGTTCACTTTTGTCGGTCGTTTTTCTAATAAGATATTGAAAAATTTTGATTTTTACGCTATAATAGATAATACTAAGGAAGAGTATATACAGTTATCTCTTCCGAAAGAATAGTAATTTGATTACGGAGGAGATTATTATGTTCAAAAAGATTTTGAGCCTGGCTCTTGTCGCAATGCTGCTGATGAGCGTATGCGCAGTATCTTTCTCTGCCGCTCAGGTAGAGGTTGCTGCTGACGGCGCTGATAAAGCAGTTGCAGAGCAGGGCGCGAACGGCGACGTTGTTTCTCAGGGTGCAGACGGCGACGTTGTATCTCAGGGCGCTGAGAGTGATGTTGCGTCTACCGGCGCAGATGTTATTAAGTATGATAACAGCCAGACAAAGTGGTCAGGTAACATTCAGTTCTATATCTATGATGTCGAAACCGGTGTTGAGTTGCTCCCTTGGGGCTCTAAAAAGCTCAACGGTGAGAATGAAAGCGGCGACATCTGGTCCAAGGATGTTTCCGGTTACGGCATCGAATCCGGTAAGCAGTATTCAATTATTTTTTATAATCCTGAAACCAAAGCTCAAACATATGACTTGATGATGGATAGCAACTGTTTCGGTGATACCGCTGTACTTACCGGTAATGAAATAGAGAATCCGGTTGATTCCACCCAGAAAACAAAAGAAACGAAGTGGACTAATAGTTCTCTCGGTTCTCGTATGCAGGTTACCTCGATCGGTAACGTAGTTGGTGTGACTTGCCCCTCCTTCACCTCGAAGTATGATATGATGGTTTCCTTCCTGAAGGATAAGCTTGACAATGCTCGTACTTACTCCGGTAAAGATGATCAGAAACTGCTCGACGATACTGCAGCGGCTCTCGGTCTTGGTAAGAATGACGTAGAGAAGGCTATCTCTGAGGCAGGCGTTACCACCGAGTGGAGCAAGGATGCTTCCAGTTTGGACGCTGAATCTAAGCCCGGTTCCAATGATAAGGGTAACGACCCCAGCGGCGGCGGTTCCAGCGACGATAAAAAATCCGACAACGGTTCCGGCAGCGGTTCCGGCTCCGGCAGCGGTTCCAGCTCCAAGAGCGGTTCTGCTTCCAACACCCAGACCGGTCAGACCGAGACTGTACTGTTCATTATGCTCGGCGTAATGGTTGCAGCTGCAGGCGTTATCTTCTTTGCTCGCAAGAAGGAGCGCACCTGATCTCCCTTGTGATTAAGGAATAAATCGATAGCATCGACCCCGCTTTATGCGGGGTCTTTTGTTGTTTTTCGGGATTGGACACAAGTGTCCGATGTGTCAATACATTTCCATGATATGACACCTATACGCGAAGCAGATGAAACCCCTCCGTAGGGTACGGCATTCATGACGTACCGAGAATGACGGGCGATTCCGTTATCGAAAGCGTAAGATAGGGGAGAAACGTTTCTGTCATTCGGACGAGCAATGCTCGTCCCTACGGAAGCAGGGATATGCTTCGCTTTTGGGTAATATGAAACGGATAGGAGTCGGGAGGGTCAAGACCCTCCCCTACGGAACACACATCTCCATAACGGTCGTTATATTATGACCAACTTCCTCCCGTAACGTTTCCTTTGTATCGTTGTTTTATGCGAAGCAGATCAATTTCCTGTAGGGACGACCACCGGTCGTCCTCGAATGACGGGCGTATTTGTTATCGAAAGCGTAAGATAAGGGGAGAAACGCTTCTGCCATGCGGATGGTCGATGACCATAGCATAGCGTTACGGAAGCGGGGATATGCTTCGCATTTCAATCGTGTTGAAACTGACGAACCGGGAGCAGCAAGCCGCTCCCCTACAAATATACTGCAACGCTTATCGTTGGGCGGGGGTGCTCCCCGTTGGGGAGACGTCACGAAGTGACAGTGGGAGATTCCCCTGATAGGGGAAATGTCCGCGAAGCGGACAAAAGGGTTGCCGTTCTCGCCTAGAGAAAGGCGTCTCCGCCGAGGAATGCTCCCGCCGAGACGTTTCCTTTGTATCGTTGTTTTATATTATGCGGAGTAGATCGATTTCACTGTAGGGACGACCACCGGTCGTCCAAGAATGACGGGCGTTTTTGTTATCGAAAGCGTAAGATAGGGAATTAGTGTTTTGCCAC
>CACWXE010000226.1:2799-5780 GCA_902764715.1 uncultured Ruminococcus sp.
AATTAGTGTTTTGCCACGCGGTACGTCGACAAGCGCCGTACCCTACAACACACTCAAACGCGGAGCGAATCAATTTCTCCGTAGGGTTGAGCATTGAACACGCGTGCCTTCGTTTGAGATTGACAGCCGTTTTCTATGTTAAAATCCGATACGACAATTATTTCTTGCAAATGCTTATGTTTTGTAGTATAATACTGTTATCTCTGTGAAGGGAGGGATGATACAGTTGGCGACTGAGAAGATCGATAAAGAACAATCGAAAACCGAAAAAAAGCAGCAGCGTGAGCAACGGCGTGCTGAGAAAAAGGCGGAAAACGAAAAACTGTATCAGGAAGTCATGGAGCAAGACTCCGTTGATACTCCCGAAGTACCCGAGAAACCTAAGAAGAAAAACAAGTGGGTCAAGCGTATCGGTATCGTACTGTTTGTCCTGCTTAACGCGGCTGTCATTTATTTTACCGCGGCGAGTGAGTTTTCTAAGAAGGCTCCCGAGCCTGCCAGATTCGATTTTACCAATGTTTTGTATTTGCTTGGAGGCATCCTTTGTCTGCTCGTGTTTCTCGGTTGTGAGACCGCGAAGTACATGATCATGATGCGTCACCTCGGTGAGAAGGTGAGCTTCCGACACGCGTTTTGTACCGCGGCGCTTGGAAAATACTATGACTGTATCACGCCCTCGGGCGCGGGCGGTCAGCCGTTCCAGATCTATTATCTCCATTCCAACGGCTACAGTAACGGTGCTGCTTCCGCAATGCCGCTGAGCGGATTCTTTACGATGCAGTTCGGATTTGTTATCCTTTGCATTTTCGCTTTCATCTTCGGCAACGGCGTTGTGAACGGCGTATTGGCGCCGGGTATCAAAATCACTGCCTACTGCGGCGCGATCGGCTATATGATCGTACCTGTGATGATCATTATCACGGGAATCGCGCCGAAGATCGCAATGCGTATCGTTGCGTTTTTTGTGCGGATCGGCGCAAAGCTCCATATTGTCAAGAAGCCGAACCACACCATCATGAAGGCGGTTCGCTATCTTAACAATTACAGTGAGAACCTAAAGACGATCACCAAGAACAAGGGTATGCTGTTCAAGCTGCTGCTTTTGTCTGTGATCTTACAGCTTGCGATGTGCAGTATGCCGTTCTTCGCGGTGCGCACCTTCGGCGGCGATATCGGATTCTTCAGGGCGCTGATCCTGTGTATCTTCATTCAGGCGGCGATCTCGCTGATCCTGACGCCCGGTAACTCCGGCGCGGCAGAGGGTCTGTTCTATATCGTATTCAGCTCACTCGGCAAGTCCGGTACCTTCTGGGCGATGCTGCTCTGGCGCTTGCTGTGCTACTATTCCTTCATCATTATCGGCGTTCTGGTTTACGGCGTCAACGCGGTCACGAAGATCCGTGACAAGAGAAAAGCCGCGCGTCTGAATAAAGAAGCCGAATCATAAACAACGAACGACACGGACGGATCCATTCCGTCTGTGTTTGTGTATAACACGACTGATTTGAGGAATCATGTTATACGCTGATAATTTATTAAGGTTGAGATTGCCGCGTCGGGCTGGGACGCCCTACTCGCAATGACGATTGTTATATGGACAGATTCAATCTTAACCGATCTATATCGATAGGAGAAACCATGATCAATCCCGAAAAGATTCGCTCGGCACAGTTTGTCGACTCGTATTATCCGCTTGTCGACGGCGTCATTTTGGCGGTACATAACTATGCTGAGCTGATGAATCGAAAAAGCTACAGCTGCGTGGTGTGTCCGCGTTACTATCAATCTTTTGACGACAGCAGTCTGGGCTATGAGGTGTTTCGTACCGGCTCATTAAGGATGCCGATCACGGAATACGCCCTTCCTACGCCGAAGCTCGACAGTAAGATCAAGACGCTGCTGCAAAACAGATATCTGGATATCTTTCACGCCCACAGTCCCTTTACGGAGGGCACCTTTGCTTCTGCCTACGCGAAAAAGCTGGGGATCCCCTGTGTGGCGACGTTCCACTCCAAGTACTATGATGATGTGATCAACATCACCGGCTCCAAGACGCTCGCGAAGATCGTCACGGCGAAGATCGTACGCTTCTACAACACCGTCGACAGCGTGTGGACGGTATCGGACGGCGCGGCGGATGTTTTGCGGTCATACGGCTACCACGGTGATATCACGATCGTGAAAAACGGTACGACTTATACCATGCCGGAGGATCCCGACGCGCTGCGCAAAAAGGCGGCTGAGACCTTTATGGTGCCGACCGATAAGAAGATCCTGCTCTATGTCGGTCAGCAGAGATGGCATAAGAACTTAAAGCTGGTATTGGACACATTCAGATTGCTGTGCGATAGAGACAGCAACTATCGGCTGTTGATGATCGGCGACGGCTATGACGAAAAGGCGATCAAAGAGTATGCCGACAGCCTGCGTTTTCCGGAGGGCTATGTGCGCTTTCTCGGAAGGATCAACGACCGAAGTCTTTTGTCGGGCATGTATCTGCTGAGCGATCTGTTCTTCTTCCCGTCGATGTATGATACCTCCGGACTGGTGGTGCGTGAGGCGGCTTCACTGGGTGTTCCGACGCTGTTTACCGACGGCTCCACCGCATCCGAGGCGATCATCAAGGATGTGTCCGGCTTCACGGCGGACGAAAACAAGGTGTCGATGTTCCGCGAGATCTTAAGGATCTTCTCGACGCCCGGTTTGCTCCAAAAGGTCGGTGAGGGCGCGAGGAAAGAGATCGCGACCACATGGGAAGAGATCGTTCCCGATGTGATGGACAAATACGCACAGGTGATCGAGCAATATCGATTCAAACATCAATCATAAAGACAGCAAAAGGCGACGCATGAAGCGTCGCCTTTTCAGTTTGTCGAAAAAGTTATATAAGTTAGGAACAGTACGTCTATCATCCTCCCTCTGACGAGGGAGGTGGGCTCGCTTGCGAGCTCGGAGGGAGAGATAACGAAGCGTTACAGAAA
>CACWXE010000227.1 GCA_902764715.1 uncultured Ruminococcus sp.
GGTATCGCTTTCCGCGCCGAGTCCGTCTCCGGGCAGCGCAAAGGTGATCCCGGTCACCGCGCAAACGGTTCCGCTTTCGGCGGCGTCGACGGTCGTGAATTTCTCTCCGTTATAGATGCGGATCTGGTTCACCTTTTCTCCGTTTTTATTCTTCGCGGCATGCGGGACGGTTCTGACCTTCAGCTCTCCGCCCGTGATCTTCATATGGGTGATTCTGCCGACCTGCTTGTCCTCGCTGATCTTGTAAACCTTTGCGGCAAATTCACTACCGTAATCCTTCACCGCGGTATAGCGGTTCAATAACCGCAAAAAGTCCTCCACGCCGTCGAGCTTGAGCGCGGAACCGAACAAGCAGGGATAGAGATGACCCTTCGCGATCTCGCTGATGACGGCGGCGTCGCTGATACTGCCGTTATGATCGTATTCTTCCAGCAGGTTTTCATCACACAGGGCGATGTTTTCATAAAGTTCTTCGGCGGATCTTGTGCTGAAATCGACGCAGTTGTCGCTGAGCTTGTTTTTCAGCTCGATGAGCACACGTTCCTTTGACGCACCCTGCATATCCATCTTGTTGACGAACAGAAAGCAGGGCACATGGTATTTGTGGAGCAGCTTCCACAGGGTAACGGTATGGCTCTGTACGCCGTCGGTACCGCTGATGACCAAGATCGCGTAGTCGAGCACCTGCAGGGTGCGCTCTGTCTCGGCGGAAAAATCCACATGCCCCGGCGTATCGAGCAGGGTGAACTCCGCGTCCTCATATCGCAGGATCGCCTGCTTGGAAAAGATCGTGATACCGCGCTCGCGCTCCAGTTTGAAATTGTCGAGAAAAGAATCCTTGTGGTCAACTCTGCCGAGCCTTCTGATATTGCCCGACACATACATCATCGCCTCGGAAAGTGTCGTCTTACCCGAGTCGACATGTGCCAGAATACCGATGACCGCCTTTTTCATAATGGTTCTCTCTTTCATGATGATCTGACAATAGTGTATAATACCGCTTTAGGTTCTGTCAAGCGGTGATTTGTAAGCGTTCTGTATCGTCATTAAGAGATCGCTCCCGCTGATCGGACGCCGATCGGGATGTTTAGCTGTAATTTTTATCTGTTTTAGTATATTTTTCAAAAATACACCTTGATTTCATGTGTTGTTTGTAGTAAAATAACAATGATGTAACAATTACATTTAAACTAATTCTTAGGAGGAATTATTATGTCAGTAAAAGTTGCTATTAACGGCTTCGGTCGTATCGGCCGTCTGGCTTTCCGTCAGATGTTCGGTGCTGAGGGTTATGAGGTAGTTGCGATCAACGACCTGACCAACCCTGCAATGCTCGCAAACCTGCTGAAGTATGATACTGCTCAGAAGGGCTATTGCGGCGTTATCGGTGAAGGTCTGCACACGGTAGAGGCGGGCGAGAACTCCATTATCGTTGACGGTAAGGAGATCACCATTTATGCCGAGGCTGACGCTAACAAGCTGCCCTGGGGCGAGATCGGCGTAGACGTAGTTCTCGAGTGTACCGGTTTCTACTGCTCCAAGGACAAGTCCATGGCTCACATCAACGCAGGCGCGAAGAAGGTCGTTATCTCTGCTCCCGCAGGCAAAGACCTCAAGACCATCGTATTCAGCGTTAACGAGGACACTCTGACCGCTGACGATCAGATCATCTCTGCTGCTTCCTGCACCACCAACTGCTTAGCTCCCATGGCTAACACTCTGAACAAGTTCGCTCCCATCCAGACCGGTATCATGTGCACTGTTCACGCTTACACCGGCGACCAGATGATCCTCGACGGTCCTCATCGTAAGGGCGACATGAGAAGAGCTCGCGCGGGCGCTGCGAACATCGTTCCCAACTCCACCGGCGCTGCTAAGGCGATCGGCCTGGTTATCCCCGAGCTGAACGGCAAGCTCATCGGCGCTGCTCAGCGTGTTCCTGTTCCGACAGGCTCCACCACCATCCTGACCGCTGTTGTCAAGGGTGACGACGTAACCGTAGAGGGCATCAATGCCGCTATGAAGGCTGCCGCTTCTGACAGCTTCGGTTACAACGAGGATCCGATCGTTTCTTCCGATGTTATCGGTATGCGCTTCGGTTCTCTGTTCGACGCTACCCAGACCATGGTTTCTCCCATCGGCGACGGTCTGTATGAGGTTCAGGTAGTTTCTTGGTATGACAACGAGAACTCCTACACTTCTCAGATGGTTCGCACCATTAAGTATTTTGCTGAGCTGTAATCCTATCATATAGGTTACACTCTGCGCTGAGGTGAAGCGTTCTGTTTGAGAATCCGGCTTACGGGATGATTTGCCAAAGCATGATAAATCGCCAAATCGCGGCTGTACCACAAGGTGCAGCCGCTTTGTGCATCTATAATAGTCATTGCGAGGGTTCTTCGGGGACCCCGGCGCGCCCCTGCGCGGTGGGGAGAGGAGGAACCGCCACATGAGGACAAGGCATACCAACCGGATATGCCTGCTGAATACGGCGTGTGACGACGATGTGGCAATCTCAACATATAAAGAGTCATTGCGAATCCCCAAAGGGGATGTGGCAATCTCATCCGATAATGGCGGTTGATATATCCGCAGTTTTGTAGTAAAATGAAGCCGATTTGATTACGGAGGTGTCATTTTGAAGATCCTGATTACCGGCGGCACGACCTTTGTCAGCAGGTATGCTGCTGAATACTTTGTTGCCAAAGGGAATAATGTTGTTGTACTCAATCGCGGCAGCAGAGAACAGGTGGACGGCGTCACTCATATCCAATGTGACAGGCTTCAGCCGGGCGATGAACTGAAAGGATCATTCTTTGACCTTGTTCTTGATATCACGGCTTATACACAGAAACATATCCAAGCGCTCCTTGATGCGGACATAGCCTTCGGAGATTATATTTTCATCAGCTCCAGTGCGGTCTACCCCGAGACGAATCCCCAACCCTTTACCGAGAAACAATCCTGTGGCGCCAACTCC
>CACWXE010000228.1 GCA_902764715.1 uncultured Ruminococcus sp.
ACGCCGGTTCTGTCGTTGGAGATCGTTGCGCTGAGTTTTTTGCTGTCAAAATAATCAAGCAGATAGGCGCTGTAGCGGTCATCAAACGGTTGCCCGTCCGAAGAAAGATACTGCGATGTGCAGTGATCGTGCAGATGCAGCGTCACACCGAAGTGCTCCCGGCTTTCATCCCTCAGATCAATGTATTCTTGTATCGACAGTGCTTTCATAACCTCATCTCTTTTCCACCTCGGCGATGACCTCAATCTCCGCGAGCGCGCCCTTTGGCAGGTTCGATACCTCTACACAACTGCGTGAGGGTTTTGAGGTGAAATGCTTGCCGTAGACCTCGTTGAATACGCCGAAGTCCCTGATATCCTTCAAATAGCAGGTCGTTTTGATCACGCTGTCAAGGCTGCTGCCCACCTCAGTTAATATCGCCGACAGATTCTTGATGATTTGCTCGGTCTGACCTTTTATCGTATCGGTTTCTATCCTGCCTGTTGCGGGATCAATGGGAATTTGACCGGAGGTGTAGATCAGACCGCCGAAGACAACAGCCTGAGAGTAAGGACCGATTGCAGCAGGAGCGTTTTTTGTTTCGATTATTTTCATTTCAAATTCCTTTCATTTTTTCTTTAATCGTTTATCCGAGACTACCGACAGCTTTGTACCGATCGACTGGAACAGCTGTACGAGCAGGATCAGCAGGATAACGGTAATGATCATCACGAGGTATTTGTAACGGTAGTAGCCGTAGTTGATGGCAAGCTTGCCCAGACCTCCGCCGCCGATCGCGCCGCTCATAGCGGTATAGCCGAGGATGGTTGTCAGGGCGATGGTGATGTTCGAAATCAGGCTCGGGACGCTCTCGGGGATTAGCACTTTGGTGATGATCTGGAAGGGCGACGCGCCGGTGCTCTGCGCCATCTCGATGATATTCGGGTTGACCTCGCGGACAGAACTCTCGACCAGACGCGCGATAAACGGAAACGCCGCGATAACCAACGGTACGATGGACGCAGCCGTACCAAACGCCTTGCCGATAATCAGCCTTGTTAACGGCGCGACTACGACGATCAGGATCAGAAACGGTACCGAACGGAGCAGGTTGATCAGGATATTCAGAAAATGCCTGAGCGGCGCGGGCAAGGGAATGATACCGTCCTTGTCGCCGACTGCAAGCAGTACGCCCAACGGCAGACCGATCATGAGCGCAATCAGGGTGGATATCAGCGTGACATACAAGGTTTCCCATATGGCGAGCGGCACCTCGGTCTTGACGATATCGACCGCTTCCAGCCAGTCTTTGGATGCAAAAAATTCAGCCATACTCACACCTCCTCTACCGAGATATCTTCGATACTTTTCAAAAATGCAATCGCCAGATCCTTGCTGTTTTCATCCGCAAAAGACAGCAGCATATTGCCGTATGCCTTGTCGCCGACAGCTTTTGTCGACGCGCCGAGGATATTCGCCTCGATACCTTTTTCCTTAGCGAGCCGGGCAATAAGGGGGGTGCCTGCCGCCTTCGCACCGCCGAAGATCACGCGCAGACGGTAGGCGGAGTTCTCGACAAGGATCTCTTGCTCACCCTCGGGGAAGACGAGCCGCTTTGCCGCCTGACTCTTAGGGTGGGTAAAAATATCGACAACACGTCCCTGTTCGGCTACCTCACCGTGGTCGAGAATCGCGACATTATTGCAGACCTCCTCGATAACGCTCATCTGGTGGGTGATGATGATAACGGTGATGCCGAGCTTTTCATTGATCTCACGAATCAGGCTGAGGATAGCGTGTGAGGTCTTTGGGTCAAGCGCAGAGGTCGCTTCATCACACAGCAGTACCTTCGGGTCGGTGGCAAGTGCTCTCGCGATCGCGACGCGCTGCTGCTGACCGCCCGAGAGCTGTGCGGGATAGGCGTTCGCCTTATCGGGCAGACCGACGGTCTCCAGCAGTTCCAATGCGCGCTTTTTAGCATCCGCCTTTTTCACACCTGCCAGTTCCAGCGGGAACATAACGTTATTCAGACAGCTTCTCTGCATCAGCAAATTGAAGCCCTGAAAGATCATCGTTACCTCGCGGCGGGTATTGCGCAGGTCTTTGCTTTTCAGACTGCCTACGTCCACACCGTCGATCAGCACCGCGCCTTCGTCGGGGCGTTCGAGCATATTGATACATCGCACAAGGGTCGATTTTCCCGCGCCGGACATACCGATGATGCCGAAGATATCGCCGTCGTTTACAGTGATACTGACGTTTTTCAGCGCTTCGACGGTGCTGTCAGACGTCCGAAAGGTCTTGGATATATTTTTCAGTTCTATCATAGGATCATTCCTTTAAACAGACAGTATGCACCGGGCACAGGCTCGGTGCATATGCGTATCAGAATTATTTCAGAGAGTCAAGGCTGCTCTGCTTGCCGCCGTAAAGACCTATCGGCTCGACATGGATGCCCGCGACGGATACCAGAGCTGTACCGTTCTCGGCGTTGAAGTCGTCTAAATACGGAACGTGCTGGAAGTAGTTCGCGTCAAGTTCGCCGTTATCGACGACGAGGTTGGGCTGTACATAGTCGGTGAACTCGGTGATCTTAAGGGTGATATCCTTCTCGGCGAGGATGTCCTTGACGATTGCGAGAATCTCGGCGTGAGGCGTCGGAGAAGCCGCGATGGTAATGGTCTCACCCTTCAACGCGTCGTAATCAATAGACGAATCGAAACCGTCGGTGGGATTCTCAACGACAGGCACGACAGCGCCGTCGTAGTTCTGGTTGATGTAGTCGATGACCTTCTGAGATTCGGTCGCGGCGACCAGTGCCTTGATCTTAGGCTCATTCTTGTTGCCTTCCTTGACTGCGATGATGTTGACATAAGCGGATGCAGAACCTTCGATACCCAACGAATCCTTGACGGGATTCAGTCCTGCGTCGATCGCGTAGTTGGAGTTGATGACGGCATAGTCATAGTCCTTCAGAGCGGACGGCAGCTGAGCCGCCTC
>CACWXE010000229.1 GCA_902764715.1 uncultured Ruminococcus sp.
TTTTTCGCGTCCGATTTAAGGATATCAAAATCGACATAGCTCGTACCGTAATACGGCTCCTTGCCGTCGATCCGCACAAAGTATTTGCCCGGATCGGTCGGCATCCCATCGAGCGGATCGGTCTCGGGATAGAGCGGATAGAGCTTTGGATCGTATATGGGATCATCGAAATCGGGCTGTTCGCCGCGCTCAAAATAAGTGAGCTCATAATATTGAGGGTCAACGTCCTCATACGCGATTCCGTGGATCATGGGCGCGTGCATCTCATTCGCGGGGATCGCAAAGTAATCGTGCCACGACCATGTACACTGTCCCCTGTACTCCTCGCCGAAGTCGGCGTTCGCACCGAACCAGTTGAAGCTGTATTTATGCCACAGCAGGAATTCGCGCCATTCCGTCTGTCCGGTATAGCCGCTGTTATCCTTCGCGACAGCATATGCCGCAAAGCCGCCGAAACCGCTCTGCATATAGGAATAAAGACGTCCTCATCCTTTTCTTCATCCCAGTATGTCATACCGAACACGAGATCATACGCGCCCTTCGGTACTTCCCGACCTTCTTTATCGACGACCGTTATCTTCAAATCGTCAACGTTCATCGTATCGTCCTTGTTCTCGATCGGGAAAACCTTCCAGCCTTCTCCGTCATAGAGCAGCTCACAGCCGGACAGGTCGACAGTCGTATCGGCGAACGCCGACATCGGCAGTAAGCCGATCGCCAATGTGAGAACCAAAATCAGTGAAACTACTTTCCTTTTCATCATAAACTCCTTTCAGACGCAGGAATGGTGGATATTCAAAAGGGTATTTGCCAAAGGGATTCTTGCACAGTTCCATTATAGGGTACCTGTCGGGTTTTATCAAGCAGAAACGGAATATATTGCAGGGTCATACTATACAAAAAATCTGAGATTTCTTTATGCAAAGCGCACAAAGAAATCCCCGAACCTAAGCACGGGGATGAAAAAGCGATTTACAGTTTGATCTTATTATACTCGTCACCGAGGTGATCGGCGACCTCTTTGAGGTGACCGGTACGCTTGTTCTTCAGCGCGTAATGCTGTACAAGACCGTAACCGGGATACTCGTTGCCCTCTACGATGACGGGACCGTTCTCGGAGAACGCGATATCCCAACCGATGTAACGGCACTGCGGAATACGCTTATGCGCGTCAACGCACATATCAAAGGCTTCCTGCACGCCGTGGATGTAGACGTCCTTGAACTTCACGCCGGTCAGCGGATGGGTATCATAGACCTGACCGTAGTCGTCGACAACGTTACTGTCGATCTTGCCGTCGGCGCCGAGGCTGAAATACAGGTCGTTGGTACAGCCGATGACAACGCTGTCATCCTGATTGACACGCAGAGCGTTCGCGATCATTTTGATCTCGCCCTTATCGTTCAACAGCGTGATGACACGGAAGGAGTTGACGACATTGGGGTTGATCTGGTTGAGATCGGGATGCTGTTTGATGCCGTCCTCGATCAGGAACTGACCGTTATCCTTGCACTGCTGATAGAACGCGTCCACATCCTTGATATCCTTGACGACGCATTTCGAGATACCGTGACCGCCCTCGCCCTTGGTCTCCTTGGCGAATACGATGGTCTTATCCTTGAGGAATTCTCTGAGATCATCGGGCGTGCTTTTGCGCAGGTTGATGAAGTCGCGCTTGAGGTAATCACGGAACACCTCGTCGAAGATCAGCTTGTCGCCCAGTACGACGATGTACTCTTCATCATTGAGATACTCCATCAGCCGGTAAAAGCGCTTGGCTGTCGCGAAGGTCTTCTTTTCCTCTTTGGTCGCGTCAATAAAATGTCCGCGGAAATAATCGGTGTAGCCCGTGCCCTGTGTCAAGAAGTTCCACATCAGACTGCACTTGATATAAAACTTGGATTTACCGCTCTGCTGCTGGATGATCTCGATGTGGCGGTTCATCCTGTCCTTGTTGATGTCCTTGAATTTATTCATCAGCCACTTGGTAACTGACATTGCCATAAAATCGACCTCCTGTATTTAGCCTCCCTTTTCTAAGGGAGGTGGGCAATTTGCCTAACAAAAAGGCAAATTGGTCGGATGAGGTGGAAGCGCTTCCGCGTCATCCTGTTCATTGATATCTCGAAAAGGTTTCCACCTCATCCGCTTCGCTATGCTCAGCACCTTCCCCTCAAGGGGAAGGCAGATTTATTTAATATAAACTCTCTCATTATTCTTACCGATGCCGAGCAGCACCTCGGCAAGTCCCAGACCCGACGCGCGCGAGAAGCGTCCGAGGCTGATACCGCCGCCGAGCACCGTAACAGTGTCGGTGAGCTTGACGCGGTTATCGACCTTGACACAGCACATATTCATGCCGATCTCACCGATGATGGGATACCGTTTGCCGTTGATCTCGACCACTCTGCCGTAGTTGGCGTGGCCGATACCGTTGTTGTAACCGACAGGCAGGACAGCGATACTGATCAGCTCCGGAGCCTGATACTCCGCGCCGTAACCGACGAATTCGCCCGCATTGATGTCCTTGATCTGCAAAATACGGCATTTATATGACATTGCCGGAGAAAGATCGAGCTGAACGTCACGGTAGGTCTCGGTCAGATGATATTTTTTCTGATTGCGTTTATCACGCAGATCTCTGAGACGATCCTTCATGCCGCTGCCGTAGGAGGACGGGCTGATGTTGTAGCCGTACATGATCAGGCCCATGCGGGTGCCGGTCGCGATATCGATCTTGGGATGCGCTACAAGCGATACGCCGCTGCCCAGATGCACGATCGGAATCTCGTTGAGATCGATCAGGGAGGTCAGCTCCTTGAACCGGCGGATCTGGTTATCATAATGCGGATCGAAGATGCCCGCTGTCGCGAAATGCTGATAGATGCCCTCGAGGAAATGCGGCGAGCTGTTGATCAGCTGTACCGCCTCCTTGATCTCACCCTTGTCCTTTAAGCCGAGTCGGCTGAAGCCCGCGTCCACCTTGATGTGCACCTTGAAGCTGTGACGGACGTCCGCCTCAAGCATCGCTCTTAAATATTCGATATCGGGGATCGCCAAGGTCAGATCCAGATCTGCCGCCTCATTCAGTCGCTCGATCGCGACAGGCTCCAGACACAAGACGGGAACATGGGCGTTATACTTGCGCAGATCGGCGGCTTCTTCCAGCGAAGAAACGGCAAAATACCGCAATCCGCCGTTATGGAGCGCCTTGACGGCACGCATACCGTGACCGTAAGCGTCGCCCTTGACAACGCCGATATAACTTTTATACTCCGGATATTTCTCTAAGATCGCCTTGACATTATTGCTCAGGCGTGTGAGATTGATCTCTACATAGGAATCAGCCATGATAATCCTCTTAAGTTGATTGTTTTACGCTTCTATTACAAAAAGCCTTCTTCTGTAACCGG
>CACWXE010000230.1 GCA_902764715.1 uncultured Ruminococcus sp.
TGTCCCGCCGGAAGACGCCGAAAAGATTTTCGAGCGCTTTTATCGCGTGGATAAAAGCCGCAGCAAAGAAGTCGGCGGCACCGGGCTTGGCCTTTCCATCGTAAAGCACGCCGTAATGATTCACAACGGAACAATAAGCGTCAACAGCGTCGTCGGTGAAGGCACGGAGTTCATCATCACTTTGCCGAACACGCCAGAAAAAGGAAAATCATGACGTACGAGGAAATCAGGAAAAACCACGAGGTCAACACCTATATCAGCCAAGCGGATCTCTCCCTGTCTGCTCTTGGATTTACAGAGCATAGCTTTGCCCATTGCACCATGGTGGCTGAAAAAGCAGGATACATTTTGCAAACACTCGGCTATGATGAACGGCTGGTCGAACTTGCAAAAATTGCAGGGTATCTTCATGATATCGGAAATCTTGTCAACCGAGAGGAACACAGCCAATCCGGAGCAATCATCGCGTTCCGAATCCTAGATCATCTGGATCTCTTGCCAGAAGAGATAGGAACAATCGTTACCGCGATCGGAAACCACGATGAAGGGACAGGGATACCGGTCAGTCCACTTGCAGCCGCACTTATCCTTGCCGACAAAAGCGATGTACGCCGCAACCGCGTGCGAAACCAGGACGAGTCTTCTTTCGATATTCATGACCGCGTGAATTACTCCGTCACGAAAGCAGAGCTGAAAATCAACAAGGCCCAAACGATTATCAAATTAAAACTGACCATCGACACACGCTATGGATCTGTGATGGACTATTTTGAGATATTCCTGCAACGCATGATCCTTTGTCGTAAGGCAGCAGAAAGGCTGGGGCTTCAGTTCAAACTGATCATCAACGAGCAGCAGCTCATATAATGATACAAGATTTGCAGGGGCTTCGGCCCCTGTTTTTCGCTCTCTGCTTTACACGGATTTTACAGGAGCCTGATAGAGCATTTGATGTTTGGCCGCTACTCTGATCTTGTAACAGAAACAAGAATGGAGACAGTTTTATGGATTTTTTTGACGGATTAGATTTGATCGGCGGCTTATGCCTGTTCCTGTTCGGTATGACGCTGATGGGACAGGCCTTGGAAAGACGCGCGGGGAATGGCTTGAAGCTCCTACTCAGCCGGTTAACGACGAATAAGTTCGCCGGACTTCTGACCGGTCTCGGCGTGACAGCTGTGATCCAGAGTTCATCAGCAACGACGGTGATGGTCGTCGGCTTCGTAAACTCAGGGCTCATGACGCTCAAGCAGTCGATCAATGTCATCATGGGCGCGAATATCGGTACTACTGTAACCGCATGGATTTTGAGCCTCGCGGGAATAGATAGTAAGAATTTCTTGGTCAGCATGTTGAAGCCTTCGTCATTTACGCCGATCCTTGCATTGATTGGCATTATTTTCTATATGATGTCGAAGAGCAGCAAGCGAAAAGATACGGGATTGATACTGCTTGGCTTTACTACGCTGATGTTTGGCATGGAAACCATGTCCGGCGCTGTTTCGGGACTTCGGAATGTGCCTGAATTTCAGCAGATGTTCCTTGCTTTCACGAATCCGATTCTTGGCGTTCTCGCCGGTGCGATTCTCACTGCAGTCATACAGTCAAGTTCTGCGTCAGTGGGCATTTTGCAGGCGCTTGCCTCGACCGGAGCTGTCACTTACGGTGCAGCTGTTCCGATCATCATGGGTCAGAACATCGGCACCTGCGTTACGGCGCTGATCTCCTCCGTCGGCACGAGCAAGAATGCGAAACGCGCCGCGCTTGTACACCTCAGCTTCAATGTCATCGGCGCGGCGGTCTGGCTGACGGTTTTCTGCATTGTGAAAGCGACTATTGCCCCAACGCTCCTGACAAAATCGGCGAGCCTGATGGGAATCGCGGTGTTCCACTCTGTTTTTAATATTCTTTGTACGCTCCTGATGTTCCCTCTCAGTGAGGCGTTTGAAAAGATGGTTTGCAGGATCATCCCTGACGCGGAGACGCCCGAAAAGGCAAATGAGCTTGACGAGCGCCTGCTCGGAAGCCCTGCGCTTGCGCTTGGTCAGTGCGAACAGGTTCTTGACCATATGGCGATTGCCGCGATCAACGCGCTGAAGTCCAGCGTGAACTGCATACTGAAATACGACGAAGAAACGGCGGGGAGCATTCGGAAAGCAGAGAATGAGACCGATCACTATGAAGATATTCTCGGCACATACCTTGTAAGACTGACGTCCCGACGGCTCAGCGAAGAGGAAAGCGTAAAGGCTACCGAGTATATGAAGCTGATCGGCGATTATGAACGTATTGCCGATCACGCAGTCAACGTTTTGGAATCGGCGGAGGAACTGAAGCAGAAGAAGCTCTCTTTCTCCAAACAGGCCACAGAGGAATATGGAATCATCTGTGCGGCTGTGACCGAGATCCTCGAAATGTCCTATCAGGCGTTCTCAAAGACGGATTATGACGCGGCCCGTAAAACAGAGCCGCTTGAGCAGGTCATTGATGCGCTGAAAGAAGAATTGCGGACTCGTCATATCCTCCGTCTGCAAAAAGGGGATTGTTCAGTAGCCGCCGGATTTATTTGGTCAGATCTGCTTACCAATCTGGAACGGGTATCCGATCACTGTTCCAATATTTCCGGCTGCGTCTTGGATACGGTCGAACGTAACATGAACATCCATGAAAACCAGCGTGCCTTCAGAGATTCGGACGAAGATTATATCCGGCTGTTTGCTGATTTTGAAAAAAAGTATTCAGTCCTTCCCGACATATCATAATTCGCTGGTAAAAAAGTAGATTACAATTGTTCTGAGCGGTCAACAGAATTGTTGGCCGCATTTTTATGCCTATTATCAGAAAGAAGGTGTTTTATGAAATCGAGAGCGGAGCAGTTGGACGAGATGAGCCGGGCTATTCTGATCGCAACGGATCATATCCGCTATTACAAGCAACAGGACAAAATGCTTCAAAGCGAGAT
>CACWXE010000231.1 GCA_902764715.1 uncultured Ruminococcus sp.
TGCGGATACTTTTCCGATAAGATCGCTTTATTCACAGATCGCCTCAAATGCCTGCCGCACGTTTTTGACAGGGACGATCTCAACGCCGTTGATATCGGCGATATCCTTCCTGTTGTGGGACGGGATGATGATCTTGGTAAAGCCCAGTCGCACCGCCTCGCTGACGCGCTGTTGTACATGGCTGACGGAGCGGATCTCTCCCGCCAATCCGATCTCACCGAATGCGATCGCATTCTCATTGATGGGAACATCCTTGAGCGAGGAGATCAGCGCAATCGCGACCGCCAGGTCAACAGCGGTTTCATCCAGTCGGAGACCGCCGACAACATTGATATAAGCATCAGTGTTGTTAAAGTAGTAGCCGGCGCGTTTTTCCAGCACTGCGATGATCATGTTCATGCGGTTGTAATCAAAGCCCGTACACATCCTGCGCGGGTTGCCGAATCCCGTAGACGCCGCCAAAGCCTGGATCTCCGCCAGGATCGGGCGGGTACCCTCCATCGCGCACGCGATACAGGTGCCGCTGACGTTCTTCGGCCTGCCCGAAATCAGCATCAGAGAGGGATTCTCTACCTCTTTGAGCCCTTCATCCGTCATCTCGAACACACCGATCTCGTTGGTGGAGCCGTAACGGTTCTTGACCGCTCTGAGGATGCGATAGCTCATCTGTCTGTCGCCCTCAAAGTGCAGTACCGCGTCCACAACGTGTTCGAGTACCTTCGGACCCGCAATGGAGCCTTCTTTGTTGACATGACCGACGATGATCATCGGGATATCCATGCTTTTTGCGGTACGCATGAAGAAATTGGTGGATTCACGCACCTGCGTCACCGAGCCCGGCGAGGAATTCAGCTCCGACAGTGACATCGTCTGGATGGAATCGATCATCACGATATCGGGCTTGTCCTGACGAATGGTCTCGCAAACCAGCTCCACATCGGTCTGCGTCAAGATGTACAGATTTTCGGAATTGACGCCGAGACGCTCGGCGCGCAGCTTTAGCTGACGTTTGCTTTCCTCACCCGATACATAAAGGATCTTCAAACTTCTGCCGAGGTATTCGCAGATTTGCAGCAGGATGGTTGATTTGCCGATACCGGGATCGCCGCCTAAGAGGATCAAACTGCCCTTGACGATGCCGCCGCCCATCACGCGGTCGAGCTCCTTGGAGCCGGTCTGATAGCGGATCTCGTCCGTGGTGTCGATCTCTCGGATATGTACCGGAGGCGCGTAGGCATTCGCGTGAGAGCGCGACGCGGATGCGGTTTTCGCGGTATCCTTGATCTCCTCGTTCATGGTGTTCCATTCGCCGCAGGACGGGCATTTTCCGTACCATTTGGGGCTTTCGTAGCCACATTCCGAGCAGATATATACACTTTTGATCTTAGCCATAATTCATATTCCTTTTTATTATATTCGGCTCCCTTTCCTAAGGGAGCTGGCGCGAAGCGCCTGAGGGTTCCCGTGGCAATCTCATTTATATAAAATAGTCATTGCGAAGACTGACACATGTGTGTCAAGTCTGTGGCAATCTCAACCTATTCACTATTTGAGGCAGAATAACTGTATTCCAACACACCCATCGCGACGGCGTATGCCATTTCATTTTGATAGGCGTCATCCATCAGCTTTGACCGCTCTTGTTGATTGGACAGGAATCCGCATTCGACGATCACGGCGGGAACTTCGGCGTGATCCAGCAGATAGATATCGGAGCCCGCGGGCTTGAGCTCACGCGTATTATCCTTTTGCAGCAGTGATGTGATTGCGCCGCGGATACTTTCCGCCAGCACCCGACTGTCATCATGATTGGATGAATAGAACAGCTGAGCGCCGCTGTAGGCGCTGTTATCGAACTTGTTCTGATGGATACTGACCAGGATATTGTTGTCGCTTTCGTTGGCGATCTCCACACGCCGCTTGAGATCGGAGACCTTCTTCTCTCTGAGCGTTTGCGCGTCACTGTCGTAGACGGAGATATCCTCGTCACGGATCTCTGTCACGCGGCATCCGCATAGGCGCAGGATCTCGGAGAGCTTTCCGGCGATACTCAGGTTGATATCCTTTTCCAGTACGCCGTTGACCTCGGCACCGCCGTCTTCTCCGCCGTGACCCGCGTCGATCACGATCATCGGCTGTTGCTCCAATGAATCGGAATCGGTTCGTGCGGTGATATTGGAGAACGCCGAATACATCACAAGGCAAAAGGTTATCAGGATAACCGCCAGTATCATCAGATAAATGGTTTTGACTTTCATACGATCACCGAGATATGTATATGAAAGCACTGATTTCATTATACTTTAAAATCCGATATAGTCAAGATTTATCGCTCGTCATGAAGAATGTTACCTGATGTGACAATCGATTGCACTCTCACCTTAAATATAGTCATTGCGAGGGTTGACGCATTAGTCAACCTGTGGCAATCTCAACCTTAAAAACAGTCATTGCGAGGGTTGACGTATTTGTCAACCTGTGGCAATCTCAACCTTATACCTTATCCCTGCTCATATCGGCTCCTCAGCTTTTCCAACGCCTTTTTCTCGATTCGTGAGATATAGGAGCGCGAGATGTTCAGCTTCTTCGCCAACTCCCGCTGTGTCTGTATCTTCACACCGCCGATACCGTACCGCTTGATGATGACTTCTTTTTCTCTGGGCGTTAACACCTCGTCGATATAGCGGCTCAATACCTCCAGATGGAGTTTGGTGTCCACATCCTCGGCTACATCCATATCCGACGCCATAATGTCCATCAGCGTCAGCGGATTACCGTCCTTGTCGGTATCGATCGTATCGTTCAGGGATACATCCTGCGCCGATTTGCGGTTGTTGCGGAAGAACATCAGGATCTCGTTCTCAATACAGCGCGAAGCATAGCTTGACAGCTTGATGTTCTTGTCGATATTGAAGGTGTTGATCGCCTTGATCAGACCGATCGTACCGATGGCCAAGCGCAGATTATGCTCGACAAGGATGTTCCTCGCGTCGATATCTCCCTTTGCGGCGAGCTCCAGATAATGCTGTTCCTCTCCTTTTTTCAGCGGCTTCGGAAAGCTCTCGCTGTGCGCGATATGCAGAATGAACAGAAAGATATATTGGCTGATATATGATAAAAAACCTAACAAAAAACCACCTCATGAAATTGTATTCACAAGATGGTTGTGTTTTGCTTGTCTGTTTAAAATGTCATTGCGAGATCGGTAAAAGAACCACGGTGATCTCAAATGAATTATTCAGCGTTGCCGAAATCCTGTAAGGATAAGCCTTTGTTATGTTCAAGCGCCCAGTCGATGCTCCATTC
>CACWXE010000232.1 GCA_902764715.1 uncultured Ruminococcus sp.
AACGTCAAGGAAGAGACGGTCATCGACGGAGTGATGACGGACATTCTGAATGAAGATCCCATTCTCAAGCGCACCACCCCCTCGTGGATCGAGACATGTGTACTGTATGAGGTCAATATCCGACAATATACAGAGGAAGGTACCTTTGCGGCTTTTGAGAAGCACCTCGACCGACTCAAGGAGACGGGCATCAACACCCTGTGGCTCATGCCGATCCATCCGATCAGCAAGACAAAACGCAAGGGTACGCTGGGCTCCTACTACTCGGTCACCGATTATAAGGACGTGAACCCCGAATTCGGCACGCTTGACGATTTCAAGCACCTGATGACCACCGCTCACAAAAAGGGCTTCAAGGTCATTTTGGACTGGGTAGCCAATCACACCGGCTGGGATAACGCGTGGATCACCGAGCACAAGGACTGGTACAAAACCAATAAAAACGGCGATATCGTATCGCCCTACGATTGGACGGATACCGCTCAGCTCAATTACTATAACTATGAGATGCGCGCCGAGATGATCAAGTGCATGCAGTACTGGGTCGAGGAAATGGGCGTGGACGGCTTTCGATGCGACCATGCCTCCGGTGTACCGGTGACCTTCTGGAATGCCGCGACCTACAAGCTCAAATCCGTCAACAGTGAGATCCTGATGCTGGCGGAAGCGGGCGGTAACGCTGTGCTGACACAGTACGCTTTCGACTCCTGCTACAATGACGCGCTGTACGGTCAGTCAAAATCCGTCAAGGGCGGCGTAGCGGTATCGACGATCAAGCAGAGTATGCAGCCGGGTGACATTTATGTCGAGGGGAGCTTCCCGATGAACTACCTCGACAATCACGATAAAAACTCCTATGAGGGTACCATCGTCGAAAATTACGGCAAGTCCTATGAGCCGCTGTTGGCGCTCTCCTTCCTCACCCCCGGCATGCCGATGATCTACACCTCGAACGAAGAGGGCTACGATCACATGATCGAGTTCTTTGAGAAGGACACGGTCAAATGGGATGACAAGCCGAAATACGCGCCCTTGATGGCGGCGCTGTCGAAGGTCAAGACCGAAAATGCCGCACTGAACGCCACCAACCGCGATTTCAAGGTGCTGACAAAGGATGAGGATTATCTCTTCTCATTCTCGCGCTCCAAGGGCGACAACACCGTGATCTATGTCGCGAATCTGTATGATAAAGACCTGAACGACGCGGCGGTGGATCTTGGCGCGGATAACGTAAAATGCGTTCTGCATTATGATAGTGCCACACTTGATACCGCCGAAACGAAGATGTCAAACAGCGACTTTGCGAAGAAGAGCTACAAGCCCTATGAGTTCTACATCCTGACGGTCGACGCGGAGAAATAAATATGAAGAATCTGAAAAACAACATCCTGTTTTTGCTCTATACCGCCATCCTCGGCGCGATCGTAGGCGCGATCGTCTGGGGCTTTCTGCGGCTCATGAATCTGGGCATCACGCTGATCTGGGATACCATCCCCGCGCAGATCGAGTTCCCGTATTACACATTGTGCGTGTGCACGGTCGGCGGTCTGCTGATCGGACTGTACAAGCGCAAATTCGGCGATTATCCCGAGGAGCTGGGCGCGGTGATGGGTCAGGTCAAAGGGACAGGACGGTATCCGTATCACAATGTATTTTCGATATTGGGCGCGGCGCTGTTCCCGCTGCTGTTCGGCGCATCCGTCGGTCCCGAAGCGGGTCTGACGGGCGTGATCGCGGGGCTGTGTACCTGGGTCGGCGATAAGCTCAAGCGCTTTCGCGGTGAGATCGCGGAGCTGACATCGATCGGGCTGAGCGCGACTTTAGGCACGATCTTCCGCTCGCCGATGTTCGGCTTTGTCGAGCCGCTCGAATCGGACAAAGAGCCCTCCCTCCCCAAGACCTCCAAAACGGTGCTGTACATTGCGGCGATCCTGAGCTCCTTCGGCACCTTCATGGTACTGACCAAGGTGCTGGGCGGCAGTACCGGCATCGACAGGATCGAGGGCGAACGCTTCTGGCTGCGCAACTACCTGTTTGTGCCGCTGTTGATCGTCGTCGGCATCGCGGCGGGCTACCTGTATTTTCTCTTCAAGAAGCTGACCTCCGCGCTGGGCGCGAAAATGCGGAAGCATGTCGTTCTGCGCGCGACCGTCGGTGGATTCCTGCTGGGCGCGGTCGGCACACTGCTGCCGCTGACGATGTTCTCGGGCGAGCACCAGATCAATGAGGTGATGGAGGATCCCGAAAGCGTCGGCGCGATCCTACTGCTGGTGATCGGCGTGGTCAAGCTGCTGCTGACGAACCTGTGCATCGACACGGGGCTCAAGGGCGGACACTTCTTCCCCGTGATCTTCAGCGGTGTGAGCATCGGCTGCGGCATGAGCCTGCTGCTGGGCGCGGATATGGTGCTCTGTACCGCGGTCGTGACGGCAACACTGGTCGGCCACACGATGAAAAAGCCGTTGGCGACGGTGCTGCTGTTGATGATCGTCTTCCCTCTGCGGCTGATCCCCGTCATGCTGTTGGCGGCTGCCGCGGCGAAGTTCATCCCCACGCCGAAGATTTTGATGCCGAAGGAAATCGCGGAGTGATCCATCGGTTGGGACGCGCGCGTCTTTTTCTTTCAATGACTACTCTGATGGGTTACTCGCTCAACGCTCGTACAATCAATACAATCCCTCAGTCACCTTTGGTGACAGCCTCCTCGCCGGAAGCGGCTCCCCCTCTGTCGCTGCGCGACGTCTCCCCAACGGGGAGCACCTTTACCAAAGGGAGCCCAGGCTGTAGAAAAACCTTTCCAGCCCCCTCTGACGGACACGCGTGTCACGGGGGCACTGCATCATTTTCAGCCCCCTCTGACGAGGGGGCATGCGGGCAGAATCATATAAAGAGTGATCTGCTTATGTTCGCGGGGGAGAGATAACGCAACTGTATAATAGCATGCAAA
>CACWXE010000233.1 GCA_902764715.1 uncultured Ruminococcus sp.
AGGACAAGGGGAGATTCCCCTGTTAGGGGAAATGTCCGCAAAGCGGACAAAAGGGTCGGCTGTCTTCGCAGAAGAAGCCGCTTCCGGCGAGGAGGCTGTCGAGGCAATCAAGCCGAGACTGAGGGATTGTATTCATTGTTCAAGCAAAGCGAGAAACAAATAATAATAACTGCTATCAAAAAGGAGCCACATGATGAAAAGGATCATTACTGCCGTACTCTGCATCGCATTGACCATACTGCTGTTCACCGCATGCGGGAAAACCGACGACAAAACGCCGAAGTTCACCGCGGCGTATAAGGCAGACCGCAAGGAAGTAACCGCCGCTTTCAAAAACACCGACAGCGGCGATACGCTCGACGTCAAGCTGAATCAGGAAAAGTCATCCGATGAGAAAACCGCCCTCTACACGGGCAACGCCGATCCCGCAAAGTTCGACCGCGTGATCGTCACCGCCGACGGTACCGAGACCATCGAGCTCGCCTATAACGACTATGTCAGAGCGTGGGATATCAGCTCGGGCAAGCCCTATCCCGGTACAACCGTCATGGAGCCGCAGTACGACCGCGTCACCTTCGATTATGAGGATCGCAAAAAGGACGTCCTGATCTGGAAGCCCGAGGATTATGACCCGTCCTCCGCCGACAAATACGCTGTCATCTATATGACCGACGGTCAGAATCTATTTGACCGCAAGGCGACCTCTACGGGCAGCTGGGGCGTTGCGGAAAGTATTGCCGAAATGACAGCAAACGGCGGGCAGAAATGCATCATCGTCGGCGTCGAGAACGGCGCGACATGGCGCGATGAAGAGCTGACCCCCGACATCGGCAAGGTCACCGAAGCGAGCTACGAGAACGGCAAGGGCAAATACTTCTCCGATTTTGTCATGGAAACCGTCATGCCCTATGTCAACGAGCATTACAACGTCTATCCCGACCGTGAGCACACCCATATCGCGGGCAGCTCGTCGGGCGGTATCGAGAGCTTTTATATCGCGATGGAGCACCCCGACAGGTTCGCGTCCGTGGGCGCGCTGTCACCCGCGTTTTTGCTGTATACCGATGACACATGGGTGGAGTATCTGAACAAGAAGGACTTTTCCAAGAATGCTCCTCTGGTGTATCTCTACTGCGGCAACAGCTCCGCCGATCAGCTCGAGC
Organism: uncultured Ruminococcus sp.; assembly: GCA_902764715.1. Taxonomy (GTDB): domain Bacteria; phylum Bacillota; class Clostridia; order Oscillospirales; family Acutalibacteraceae; genus Ruminococcoides. The sequence goes on from CACWXE010000233.1 coordinate 1,164, forward strand.
AGCCGCTGTGCATCAGTACCAAGACCATGCCCAACAACCTCAAGGCGTGCGGCTATCCCGATGACAAGGTCGTCATCAAGCTCTATGAAAACGGCGTACACAACGAGATGTACTGGCGCGCCGTATTCCCCGACTACCTCAAATACGCCTTCCCGAAAGCATCGGAATAACGTAAAACAGGCTGCTCAACGGCAGCCTGTTCTTTCTTATTGACACTTTTTCTTCGGTGCGGGGAGTTCCTCCGCTGAGCTTTTCCGCTACATGATCCTTTGCAAAAGCCATATCCTGCACCTTTCCGTGACGGCGATATAAAAACAAGACCGCCAAAAGACGGTCCTGTCATTGAAATCACTGCTTATAAACGGTCTTGTCGAGCAAGGTCGCGAGCCACGGGATCTTACCGATCAGGGGCAGCTCTTTTCTCTTGCCGGTCGCCGCGTTGACGATACCGATGATCGCGGCAACGAGGAAGAAGATGTAGCCCAGTCCCAGCAGGAAGGAAAAGACGTTATACACACTGCTGTGGACATAATAGGAGGGCAGATAATATAAATAGGAATAGGTATAGTGACCGGGGAAGATCGCGTTGATGATCGCCATCAGGATACTATAGGTCACACCGTAAGCCAGCTCGACCGCGAACAGCGTCACACCCTGCTTGACATGGAAGCGGGTATAATCGGACTGTCTTCTGACAAACATGGGGATCAGGAACAGCAGACCCATGTAGGAGAGCCACGCGATACCCTTGCTCTGCTGAACATCCATATCGGGCGTGACATAAGGCTGCGCGTAACCCTGCTGAGGAGCCTGCTGATAGTTCTGCTGGGGCGCCTGCTGATAGTTCTGCTGAGGAGCCTGCTGATAATTCTGCTGATAATTCTGCTGATAATTTTGCTGCGGAGCCTGCTGCTCGACGGGCTGAGCCGCCTGCTGAGCATTCTGTTCGTTAACAAAGGTACCGCAGTACGGACAGGCGTTCGCGTTCTCGGGGAGCTGCTGACCGCAATTTTTACATAAAGCCATAAAATAACCTCATTTCTATATACAGTTTGCCCGACAAAGCGCCGGACAATAGCTAACGAATAGTATTATATAAAGGAAAACCCCGCAAGTCAATCAAATGCCCGATGTTTGGAATTCCCTATAAAGACGGCTTTCTTTGTGAAATCCGATTTGTCAGTATTCACAAGATAATGACGCGTTTTTTCGGCGGAGCGATCCTCGGTATCAAATCTTCTGTTGTCGCCTTTGCATAAAAACCGCCTTGATTTTTTGTGAGATATCACGGGGGCGGTTCGACCATTCTGCCCGTTTGAGCACTTGCAATCAACAATTGATTTATAGTATAATACCCTTGTATGATAAACTGCGGATTGATATTGAGATTCAATAAAAGCCGCCATCTACAAATTCTACCAACCGGAGGAAAACATTATGGGACTTATTAAAGCTGCTATCGGCTCCGCAGGCGGAGTATTGGCAGACCAGTGGAAAGAATTCTTCGTATGTGACGCGATGCCCAAGACGGTGCTCGCGCGCAAGGGTCAGAAAAAGACGTCGGCTCGCTCGTCCAACACCAAGGGCAGCGACAACGTCATCTCCGACGGCTCCGGACTGATCGTCGCCGACGGTCAGTGCGCCATCATCACCGATCAGGGTGTTGTGGCGGAGATCTGTGCCGTACCCGGTCAGTATACCTACAATTCCGCGACCGAGCCTTCCATCTTCACCGGCAAGTTCGGCGAATCGCTCAAGCGCACCTTTATGGAG
>CACWXE010000234.1 GCA_902764715.1 uncultured Ruminococcus sp.
GTCAACCATAAAGCCGAGGTTCTCCATCCGCGCCAGCACGCGCGCGAGCGGTATCTCGATCTCGTAGAGCAGTTGATCGTTGGCGATCTCGTGGATATCGTCGGCAAGGCGCTTGCACAAAGCGGGCAGCGCGTGGATGAAGCCTAAGCCCTCTTCCCCGTTCTCAGCCGTCGCGACGGGGATGCTGTACTCGGCGCAGAGCCGTTCGGGCTCATAGCTGGACGACGAAGGGCTGAGCAAATAGGCGGCAAGCGAGGTATCAAAGGCGATATCCGCCTCGATCCCCTCACGGTCACAGTAGGCGAAGATCGGCTTGCTGTTGTCCGTATAGAGCTTTTTGCCGCTGCTCAGAACTCTTTTTATTTCTTCTGTAGAATTAACTCTGTGTAATTTTTCTTCTGTAGAAATATAAGCGGTCTTCGGTTGCGATTGCCGCAGATTTGCGCCCTCAGGATGACTATCATTTTTTTCTTCAAAAGAAATTTGAACATACAGCTCTTTATTCTCTGAAAGAATTTTATCGACCGTTTCACTGTCGGCGTCGACGACCTTGAACGTCCGCTGTTCATCCTGCTCGACGACCTTATCCTCCGACAGCTCCAGATCATACTTCTTGATCAGCGAGAACAGCTCGAGCCGTGCCATCAATCGCGCGGCGGCGGCTTTATCACCCTCACCGACCAGATAGCGGTCAAGCTCCGTATCGATCGGAGCGGTCAGGCAGATCTCGCCGAGCATACGGCTCATAAAGCAGTTATCCTTGCTCTTCTCGAGCTTTGCCCTCATGCCGGGCTTGATGTCCAGCTCGTCGAGGTGGTCATAGATATAGTCGATATCGCCGTACTTTTGGATCAGCTCGGTCGCGCCCTTGGGCCCGATACCGGCAACGCCGGGGATGTTATCGGAGCTGTCCCCCTGGATCGCCTTGATCTCGATCAGCTTCTTCGGCTCCACGCCGTATTCCTCTTTGACAACGTCGGGCGTATAGAGCATGGTGCCGTTGAGGTTCTTCGATAACCGCACCGAAACACTGTCGTTCACGAGCTGCAGGCTGTCGCGGTCACCGGTCGCGATGACACAGGTGTTGCCGCTGTCGGCACACGCCTTGGACAGCGTGCCGAGGATATCATCCGCCTCATAACCCTCGCAGGTGACGAGCTGATAGCCCAGATCGGTCAAGAGCTCCTTGAGCGGCGCCATCTGCATATGCAGCTCCTCGGGCATACCCTTGCGGTTCGCCTTATACAGATCATACGCCTTGTGGCGGAAGGTCTTTGCCTTGAGGTCAAAGGCGATCGCCACCGCGTCGGGCTTGACGTCCGACCTCATGCGGTCAAACATGGTCAAAAAGCCATAGATCGCGTTCGTGAACTGACCGTCCTTTGTGGTCAGCGGTTTGATGCCGTAGAACGCGCGGTTCAATATACTGTTTCCGTCTACTACTAATAGTTTCATATTTTCACCATCATTTTGTAGGGCGGGGGTTTACTCCCGCCGAAACGCTTCAATTATTATTACATATAAATGAAACAGCCTTCGCTTCGCAAATGTCACCGATGGTGACACGGGAGGAGCAAGCCCCTCCCCTACAATTTATAAACCACATTTCCTGTGATCCAGTTGGTTCTGTACAATCTGGGGACACGCTTACTAACAGCGCACAGCACCTCATAGCTGATGGTATTGCCCCAGCTCGCGATATCCTCCGCGGTCGGCTCACCGTCATTGCCGTTGCCGAACACGACGACCACATTGCCGACCTCCGCTTCGGGAAAATCGGTGACGTCCAGCATGGTCTGATCCATGCAGATCCGTCCGATGATCGGGCAGTTTTTGCCGAACTTCTTGGTCTTGTCCCATACGAACATATAGCCCTTTTCGGCATACGCGCGTATGTAGCCGTCGGCATATCCGACCGGCACAGTGGCGATACGCATATCATGCGCGGCGGTGAAGGTGCGGCCGTAGCTGACGGTGGTACCCGCCTTGACGGTCTTGACGTGCGAGATCAGGGTTTTGAGGCGCATAGCGGGCTTGAGATCCAGCTGATGGCGCATTTTCTCCGAGGGTGCGTAGCCGTACAGCACGATACCCGCCCTGACCATATCGAGGCGCATAGACGGATAATCCATGATCGCGCCGGAATTGGAGCAGTGACGGATCGCAAATCGAATCCCCTGCTTCTCCAGCTCGTCCACCGTATGGGTGAAGTTCTCATACTGCTTCTTCGTATACGCTTCACCGTTATCACCGTCATCGGCGACCGCGAAATGCGTGAACACGCCTTCGGGGATGATATGCGGCAGACTGCACGCTTCTTTTATTTCTTCTATAGAATTATTATCTCTCGGGAATTCCTGACACATAAACCCGATGCGGCTCATACCGGTGTCGAGCTTGATGTGCGTCTTGACTTCCACGCTGAACTCTCCGCACCAGTGCGACAGCTCCTTGGCGTAGTCGAGGCTGTACACCGCCTGTGAGATATTCTGACGGCTCAGATCGCGACAGCGGTTCGCGGGCGTATAGCCGAGGATGAGGATCGGCTCTTCGATCTCGGCTCTGCGCAGCTCCAACGCCTCATCCAGATTGGACACCGCCAGAAAATCCACCCCCAGCTCATGATAGAGCTTACAGATCTCCACAGCGCCGTGACCGTAGCCGTCCGCCTTGACGACACAGCAGAGCTTGACGCCCTCGCCGATCGCGTTGCGGATCGCCTCATAATTCTCGCGGATCGAGTTCATATTGATCTCCGCCCATAACCGGCGGGTAAATATCAGATTGTCTTCCAAAAATGTCACTCCCTCAGAAGCATATATATAGTTATTATAATACAAATAAAGATTATTTACAATATATAGGAGAAATTTTGTGTCATTGCGCGATGCACACAAGCGAAGAATAAA
>CACWXE010000235.1 GCA_902764715.1 uncultured Ruminococcus sp.
AGGAGATGGACACTATGTAGGGTACGGCATTTATGACGTACCGCAACCTACCTGATAAATCCCACCCAAACGCGAAGCAGATGAAGCCTATTGTAGGGGTCGACATTCATGACGACCCGCATGGCAGAAACGTTTCTCCCCTACCTAATGCTTTCGATAACAACTACGCCCGTCATTCTGCGGATGACCACTGGTCATCCCTACGGAAATATTGATATGCTTCGCATTTTGATGGCTTCGATCGGAAATGTATCGGGAGCAGCAAGCCGCTCCCCTACAATAGGCTCCATCTGCTCCGGCTGGACTGGATGTTTTGACTGAAAAAGTTAACAATTCTTTAACCTTGCGCAGAAATGTTGACGAGGCAGGCGGTTAATGGTAAAATAGAATAAACAAATAGGGCGGTTGTGGATTTGAATTGTGAAACACTCACAAAGAACCATGCCCTTTTTTATGCAGTTTTACGAATTGCGATTTTTGATTAACATAATAATTCTATAGGAGAAAATATGAAGCGAGTATTTCGTTTTGCGGTATGTGTGATGCTGTGTGTGCTCACCGTCACCGCCAACCTTTGCGCGGCGGGTGTAGCCGCTGACTCAGGCTTTTTCTCAAAAGTGGATATGCTCCATATCAGGAGCCACATCGAAGAGGACGCGGGCTGCGGCTCCGGCGCTACGGTGCAGGGCGCGTGCGCTGACGGCGAATACGCCTACTTCGCGTTCATGAACGGCAGTGTGTGCAATATCGCCAAGTATGACGCGCACTCATGGGAGTACATCGGCAAGGAAAAGATCATCAATATGGGGCACTCCAACGACATGACCTATAATTCCGACAAGGATTATCTGGTGGTCGCGAACAACGCACCTTACTATGACGTCATCACGCTGATCGACCCCGATACGCTGTCGCCGATCAAGGATGTGAAGATCGACGAGGATATCTATTCCATCTCTTATAACGCGAAGCGCAAGTGCTATGTCGTCGGCTTGTCCGGCACCTATGATTTTGCCCTGCTCGATTCGGACTTTGAGGTCATCAAGGAGTTCGAGGGCGTCAACACCGGCTATACCCGTCAGGGCGGCGACTGTGATGACGACTATATCTACTTTGTCCAGAGCGGCGGTCACAATCTGCTGGTCGTCTACGACTATGAGGGTAATCATATCACCGATATCCCGATGGATGACACCGACGAGGTGGAGAACATCTTCCACATCGGCTACACCTACTATACCTCGCTGTATTACCGCGGCAATACGCTGTACAGGATCGGCTTTGATCCGACGAGCAGTATCGCGTATCATATCAGCTATGATCCCGGCACGGGTTCGGGCGAGATGAAGGGCACGAACGTCGAGTACGGCGAGAGCACCAAGCTGCGCCCCTGCTCCTTTACCAAGGAAGGCTATCTCTTTGCCGGATGGCGCGTGCAGCGCAGCTGTGACGGCAAGTTTATCGGCTACCGCAACGGCGACAGCGACTATGATTGGCTTGACGCGGATGATGTGTTCAACTATCAGCTGTATGATGATGAAGAGCCGGTTGCTGCGACCGTGAAATACGGCAGTGTGACCCTGACCGCGCAGTGGATCGCGGAGCAATACAAGATCGTCACCGAGAGCGGAGAAGGGGTCGGCGAGTCAAAGGACTATACCGTCGCCCATGACGAGGAATTTGAGATCCCCGATAACGGCTATACGCTGGAGAGTTATGTTTTTGACGGCTATACCGCCGTTCGTTCCGTTGATAACCGCGTGTACGGCTATCGCAGAAACAGCGATAAGGCGGAGTGGCTGTATCAGTCGGACGCTGCCATTCTCTATCGATTCCGCCCGGGTGAGAAGGTCAGCTCCCTGACCACAGAGGGCGAGGTCACCCTGACGGCGCAGTATAAATCCGCCTATACCTTCGGCAATTCCGGCAGCACGCTGATCGAATATGCCGGCATGGATGAAGAGGTCAAGATCCCCGATCGCGGCGGAGAGCTGAAAACGCTTGCTGAGGGCGCGATCAAGGATAATGAGAACATGAGGGATCTGTACATCCCCGCGGGCGTGACCGCGTTACATAAGCAGTCGATCGCGAATTGCCCCAAGCTGAACAAGATTTATTTTGAGGGCGATCTGCCCGAGAAGATCGACGGCGATTGCTATGTGGGCGAAGGCGCTGTGGCGCTGTATGTAAAGAAGAACGGTCAGCCGTTCTGTATCGGATTTTTGTCCGATGAAACCAGCATCTCCGTCATCAATTATCTGTCAAGCTCACTCAATGAGCGTGTACAGAGCGGGATGTTTGAATAGAAAAGAATCAAGGCAGTCCGACCGGGCTGCCTTTTGTTATGCTATTTAAGACTGAAAATTGGCGCGTGCGCCTTTATCCGAGCTGCTGTAACGTTTGATGTAGTGGAGGGGCGTGTGTTACAGAAAACTGAAGACTGAAAAATGAATCATAGTGGGAAACACTTCGCGTTTCTGAATAAAAATGCCTTCCCCTCGGGGGGAAGGTGTCACCAAAGGTGACGGATGAGGGGCTGATTTATCCGAAAGATTGATTTAACAAAGAGTGTGATACATTTCCTTGATTCACGGTAAACACACAGTCCCACCGAGTCCGTAATCAACAGGAAAGGTTATCCCCTCATCCGACTCGGCATATGCCGACCCACCTTCTCCTCGCCGGAAGCGGCTCCCCCCTGTCCTTCGGACATTCCCCCAACGGGGGTACCCCGAGGGGAAGGCTTTGATAAACGCTGCGCTTATACGAAAGACAGATAAAAGGACACACGTGTCCCCTACAATAGGCTTCATCTGCTTCGCGTTTGGGTGGGATTTATCAGGTAGGTTGCGGTACGTCATAAATGCCGTACCCTACATAGTGTCCATCTCCTGCAAGCCGCTCCCCTACAATAGGCTTCATTTGCTTCGCGTTCCGGTGACGTTTATCGGATAGGCTTCATTTGCACCGTATTATTTATCAATTTAAAACACGAAGTGTTTCCCGACATTATTCATTCTTCAATTTTCAGTCTTCAGTTTTCTGCGCCTCCGACGGGGCGGTGAATTTGAAGCATATCCCGCTGTGAGGGTCGGTGATCTCGGTTGGGTAACCGTCGGCAGCGGTCATGGCGGATTCTCCGTAGGGCGTGGTGACGGCGTAATGGTCGCAGTCGCCTTGTGAGCCGGTGAAGCTTGCCTGCGAGAGATACAGCAGGGCGTTGCGCAGCGACGCGGGAACGCTGTTGTCGGGCAGATAATCCGCGTCGGCGTTGGTGCTGTGACCGCGGCTTTTGATGCTCAGACCGCCGTCGCTGTAATCGAATACCATCCCCGCGATCGGGTACGGCTCTTTCATGGTGATCGTCAGGCGGTCGCCGTTTTTGTTGAGTGTTCCCGCATAGACCGTATCGCCGCTTTGCGCGCTGAACAGGGCGGAGAAATCGGTTTTCAATGTCGGCGGTGAGCCGCAGGACGCGAGGGTGAGCAAGAGTATCGTTGTCAGGATCAGGATGATGATTCGTTTCATAGTACCTCCGGGGTATAGTTAGGAATTAGGAATTAGGAATTAGGAATTAGGAGTGGAGTTGAGGGCAATATCATTTGTAGGGGAGGGTCTTGACCCTCCCGAAACCTATCCGATAAATATCATTCAAATGCGAAGCAAATGAAGCCTATTGTAGGGGAGGGTCTTGACCCTCCCGGGTTACCTCTATATGGACAAAAAACAACCGACGGTGTTTTCCAACACAATGTCATTTTGTTAAGAAATAGTATCTCGCTTGCGCTCGAGCAATTGATACAATTCCTCAGTCACCGTTCGGTGACAGCTCCTTTTCCCAAAAGGAGCCTTCTAAACAAAATGACGGTGTCTGAAACATCCGTCGGTTTTGTACGTCCTGTATGTTATTGTAATGCATCCTCGATCTTGGTGTAGATCTCGGGGAGGGAGTCGATGATGTCTGAGGGCAGCATCGCGGTCTGTGACAGCTTCGCGGCGGCGATATCTCCCGCCAAGGCGTGGATATGTACGCCCATGACTGCCGCGTGATAGGGGAGGATGCCCTGCGCCGTGAGCGACGCGATAATGCCCGCGAGCACATCGCCGGAGCCGCCCTTTGCCATACCGCTGTTGCCCGCGATATTCTCGTACACATCGCCGTTTCGGGCGATATAGGTGCGGTGACCTTTGAGCACAAGTGTCACATCCTGATGCCGCAGCGAGTATTCCTCGGCGTGCTTTGCGGGATCGGAAAGGATCTCCTGCACACTCAGTCCGCTCAGCCGTGAGAATTCCTTGACATGCGGGGTCAGGATGATCTCGCCCCGACAGTCTTCTAAGCTATGTATATGCCGCGCGAGCGCGTTTATGCCGTCCGCGTCGATGATGACGGGGCATTTGCTCGAGGTGAGTACGGCTTTTTCCGCTTCTGCCGTATCCTCGGTACAGCCCATTCCGCAGCCGATCAGAACGGCGGTCGCCCTGTCGAGAGTCGGTCGGATCGTTTCTGTATCCGACAGACATAATCTGTCCTCTTTACCCGCTCACGGTATGGCTTCGGCTCAATAACAGACAATCCGTGTTCCAGACAGATACGATCGCTGACCTTCTGCAGGGCCATATTGGAACGGTGAAAATCGCGGAACTTCCTCCTGCAGTCCAGGGAAGTGGAATTGAAAATGATGTGGTTATGAATGTGGGCCCGGTCGGTATGCGTAGCAACGATGAAAGCGTGTCTACCTTTGGTAAATGCCAGAGCCAGTTCATAGCCGACACGGTTTGCTTCCTCGGCAGTGATCTCTCCGGGTTTGAAGGACTGCCGGATCTGATAGGCGATCACATCACCCCTCTGATCCCGCCCGGTAAACTGCCGGTACTGCCGTTTGGAAAGCAGGAACTCTTCGTCACAGGTCATGGGATCGCATTCATAGGCAGTGACCAGATTTCCTTTTTCCGTCTTCTCCG
>CACWXE010000236.1 GCA_902764715.1 uncultured Ruminococcus sp.
TTCCTGTGTTTTGGGAGCTGACACGAAAAGTACTTGGTATCGCTCCCATACCATCTTATGCGGATAGGGGAAAGGTGTGAAACAATATAATGATTGTTCATGGATATAATAAAGCGGTGAATTTGCCGGTGTTTTCAGAAAAGATGAACCGTATTGAAAATAATACTTGATTTTTTTCATAAAGTGTGGTAAAGTAATAGAGCTGAATCAATACGGAGGCTTAGCTCAGCTGGTTAGAGTACCTGCTTGACGTGCAGGGGGTCATTGGTTCGATTCCAATAGTCTCCACCAAACAGCAAAGGAATCCACTTGTTTATGTGGGTTCCTTTTTCCATTTGTACATTTTTTTGTGAACAAATAATCAGTATTTTATTGAAGTACTGTAATTGACATAATTTGACAGTAGATTTATAATGCTATTAGATTGATTCGGATTGGATCATCCATACTATATGTGAAAACAAAGAAGGGTTCAATATGCAAATGGTGTTGCAGATCGTCCTGTTGATTGCGGGATTTGTCGCGCTGATCAAGGGCGCGGATCTGTTTGTAGACGGCAGCTCATCGCTTGCCGCCATCTTCAAAGTTCCGTCGATCATCATCGGTCTGACGATCGTGGCGATGGGTACGAGCGCGCCGGAGCTGGCGGTCAGTACCTCGGCGGCGATCAACGGCTCTAATGAGATCGCCGTGAGCAACGTGGTCGGCTCGAACCTGTTCAACCTTTTGATGGTGCTGGGCGTATGCGCCTTGATCAAGCCGCTTCCGATCGATAAGGTCATCAAAAAACGTGATTTTCCGTTCTCGATCATCATCACGATCGCGCTGTTCGTCGCGCTGGGCATCGGCGTTTTGCAGACGACTGACTTTGCGACGGTCAAGATGAGCGACAATGTGTCGACATTAGAGCGATGGATGGGCATCAGCCTGTTGGTCATCTTTGTCGGGTATTTGATCTTCCTGATCCGCTCGGCGATCAAGAACAAAACCGAGGGTGAAGCGGTCAAGCAGATGTCGCCCCTCAAAAGTGTGCTCTTTGTGCTGATCGGTATCGGTCTGATCATCGCGGGCGGACATTTTGTCGTCGAATCCGCTAAGTTTATCGCCGCGGCATTCGGCATGTCAGAGACGCTGATCGGTCTGACGGTCGTCGCGCTGGGCACCTCGCTGCCTGAGCTGGTGACCTCGGTGGTCGCCTCGCGCAAGGGCGAAAACGGTCTGGCGGTCGGCAATGTCGTCGGCTCCAATATCTTCAATGTCCTGCTGATCCTCGGCGTGTCCGGAACGATCCATCCGATTCAGGTCAACTTTGCGTCGATGGTCGACTTCTCGATCCTGATCGCCGCGTCGATTTTGGTCTTTATCTTCTCGCTGAGGAACAAGATCAACCGTCCTATGGGCGCTGTGATGATCCTGCTCTATATCGCCGCCATGGTATTCGCGATCGTCAGATAACAGGTTTCATGATTACAGTTGAATAATCTTACACGCTTCCGCTCATACTATGGGCGGAGGCGTTTTTTATGAAGAATTACAGACACGCAAAAGTGAAAAAACCGACGGAGCGCGTGAGCTTTTACATCGCGCTCTCCATCTGCATGATGGCGGTAGGCTTTGCCGTATGGACGGCGTATTCCACCCTGAGCGATACAACCGATCCGAGTGACAACACCTATTTTTCATCTCTTTCGACCGAGAACGCGGCGGTGGGGCAGGAGATGACCGGCGTGACGGTGGAAGCGACCGAGGCGGTGACTGAGCCGCCGACAGAGGAGCCGACAGAAGAGATGACCGAACCCGCGCGCAAGCTGGTCATCAGTGAAACCAAACCCACCGAGGCGAAGTCCGCCAACCAGAATATGGGATTGGATCAGCTGCAGGCGGTGCTGAACGTTGAAAACAGCCTGATCTACCCCGTTAAGAGCGGGCAGGTCACCAAGCCCTACAGCGAGGACGCGGTCTACAGCAAGACTCTGCGCGATTACCGCGCGCATGTCGGGTGCGATTTTGCCGCGGATGAGGGCGAGAATGTCTATGCCATGTGCGACGGTACCGTGAGCGATATTTCTGTATCAGAATTATACGGCGTGATCATCGAGGTGGATTGCGGCGACTGCTATGTCTATTACTGCGGTCTTGATTCACAGCTGACGGTGGAGAAGGGTCAGCAGCTCAGCACGGGTGATACGATCGGCACCGTGGGGCGGATCCCCTGTGAAAACGAGGATGAACCGCATGTCCACATTGAGATCCGCTCGGGCAACCGCACCATCGATCCGCTGAGCGTGATCGAAAGCGACAGCTGAGGCATATCGGAACCGGATTTTGCATAGAATAAACCAAACTGCCCTCGACCCGTTCAGGGGCACGGATTCGGATGCGTGAAGGAGTTTTGCGATTGTTCGCGGGATTCCTTCGGCATCCGTTTCTTTTTTGCGGGTTGAACCGATGTGCGAAAGGAGGCATAAGGATTCCGTTATTTCGCCTGTTGAACGGCACTTGCACAAAGCTCGGAAAAATTCTTGATCGAAGTATTGACATTCACGGCGGCATTTGATATAATAACGCTTGTGGATGAAGCGATATGCTCCGCCTCGGCACTCTCAGCCGTGTAAAAATATGAGAGAATACGCAGGTATGGCGGAATTGGCAGACGCGTACGGTTCAGGTTACACCACGTCGGTGAACTTGCAAAATTCCGACTTATCTTGCAAAACGTGGATCAAGCGATAAGCTCCACCTCGGTTCTCACCTCTCTACCGTGTAAAAATTCAGAGGGTAAAAAAGAATATGCGGATATGGCGGAATAGGCAGACGCGCATGGTTCAGGTCCATGTGAGCATTGCGCGCATGCAGGTTCAACTCCTGTT
>CACWXE010000237.1 GCA_902764715.1 uncultured Ruminococcus sp.
GCGAAAACAGAGGGGATCATCCCCGCGATCGAATCGGCGCACGCCGTTGCGCACGCGATCAAGCTTGCGCCGACGATGGATCGGGACAAAATCATCGTGCTCACGATCTCCGGCAGAGGAGATAAGGACTGTGCCGCTATCGCGCGCTACAGAGGGGAGGATATCTATGAGTAACATCCGCAAAGCTTTTACTAATGGAAAAGCCTTCATCGCCTTCATCACCTGCGGCGATCCCGATTTGGAAACGACAGCGGCGGTCGTGCGTTCCGCGGTCGAAAACGGCGCCGACCTGATCGAGCTGGGTATCCCGTTCTCCGATCCTACAGCGGAAGGTCCTGTGATACAAGGGGCGAATCTCAGAGCGCTATCACACGGCGTCACGACCGATCGTGTATTTACCCTCGTCAAAGAATTGCGCTGTGACGTCAGCGTTCCGATGGCCTTTATGACATACGCGAACGTCGTGTTCTCCTACGGCGTAGAAAGGTTTATTTCGACCTGTAGGGCGATCGGGATAGACGGACTGATCCTGCCTGATCTGCCCTTTGAAGAAAAGGACGAATTCCTCCCGATCTGCCGTAAGTACGGCGTCGATCTTGTTTCGCTGATCGCGCCGACCTCCGAGAACCGTATCGCGATGATCGCTAAGGAAGCGGACGGCTTCATCTATGTTGTTTCCAGCCTCGGCGTGACCGGTATGCGCAGCGAGATCAAGACCGATCTTGCTTCCATCGTCAAAGTCATCAGGGGAAACACCGATACTCCCTGCGCAATCGGTTTCGGTATCTCTACGCCTGAACAGGCGAAGAAGATGGCGGATATCTCAGACGGTGCGATCGTCGGCTCCGCGATTATCAAGCTGCTCGAAAAGCACGGCAAAAACGCGCCTGTGTACGTCGGGGAATATGTCAGGTCGATGAAGAACGCCATCAAAAAGCTGTGAGCGTGAGGAAGTTTAAGGAAACGCTCGCTTTCAAATCTATTTACTCACTCTTTTGCCGCTCATATTGAGAAAAGGGGCTGTCGCATTGATCGTAGCGATAGCCCCTTCAACATTTTGATTTCTGTCTTTGTTTATCTTTTACAAAAAAACTGTCGAATTTTGTTGAATCAAACAGTGTTCACGGATAGCTTAGGTTTCAGCGGTTGTCAAGTTGTTTTTCGGATGCGTTTTTAATCGGCGCCGTTCTTTTTCTCGGCGTGTTCGATTTCTTCTGCAATGTATTAGCTGTCTGTTTTCAAATCGTCATTAAAGGGTATAAAAAGGCTTTATAGAGCAAATTCCCATAATTGTTGGAAGTTGATTCCCATAATTGTAGAGATATAATTCCCAAGATTGTAGAATCTTGTAGAAATATAACTTCAAGTATCACTAATCACCTCTGCAACAATGGTGGGTGATTTAGAAGCCTGAAAAGAAAAGTGTTATACTCATACTAAAACGACCTTCGGCTGATCAAGCCGAAGGTCGTTTACTGTTGTTTTCAAAATGCGGAAGAGAACCATTTGCACGTTTGAAATTCTTTAATTAGCGTGGTAGTGAGGCTTGCAAGCGCTCCGGCTGTAAATCCTTGTTCAAGCTGAGCAAATAATTCTTTGTAGTTCGTTCTGACATTATCCAGTCCTTTTTGGAGCCCTGAGCCAACTGCACGAGCACAGTCAGCGAACGTGACACCTGATGGCAGTGACTTTATTTCATCCTCACATCCACACCATAGCTGGATGAATATAAATCCTAACGCCTGACGTATACCCATTTCAATACCGCGTTTTCCCGCCGCTGCAGCTGCATCGAGAAGGAACTTGTCGCTGGAATAGTATGCTTCGTTGATTCGGCGTTCATATTCCTTCCTGGCAGCAGAATCCTTTTCCCTCATTTGAGCCGCAACTTGGGGCGGCAACGGATCTCCTCGATCTTTACGCCACTGAATGTATTCTTCAATAGTCATATCGCGCATACTTTTATTCAAGTGTTCATTCGTAAATTGAAGATTTGATGGCTGGTTCGCAAGTTCAACACCATCCAATCCTGCCAGTACACGACCTCTGTCATCATGTATCTCATGTGCTGAAATAACATGATCCAGATTAGCGCGCCGGTCAGATCCAAGGCCCGAAGACTTGCCATAATAAATCCTGTTCCCGGGTACATATGCATCATCAAAAAAAGCATGAGAATCTCTTGCAGCACGTACAGTACTGTCGTACGCTTCATTGTGATGATAGCGGCAGATTTCGCACACGCGTTAAAGCGCATCGATGAGAACAAGGCGAACATCACCTGCGATGGAAACGATAAGATTAACAACACCACCTACAAGGCTTACAAAGAAATCCTCTCCGACCCCAAGTGCAACGTCAGCGCCATGCAGGCAAACTTCGACGAGATGCTCCGCTTTCTCAAGGGTCAGCGCACCTCCAACAACAATGAGAACGGCTACCGCCAGCTCACCAACTACCTGATGGATAAAGTGGTCGCGGCAGACCTCGGCGAACACAGCTACACCAAGACGCCCGACTACTACGGCGCAGTCGACAGCATCAATGCTGAGATCCGCATCATGGAGGAACAGGTCCTCATGGATTACGCCATCATCAACGCGCTCAACTCCATGCAGTTCCGCGTCAAGGAATACGAGATCGACAACGGCATCATCACCGTCAATGAGGACGAATCTCCCTACGCAAGATATGAGAACACCGCGACCAACCTGCACAGCAGCATGAAAGATATCGACAGTATCTTCAAGACCGTACTGAAAGAAAACGGCTCTATCCCGAGCAAGTATGTTGTCGCCGACCTGTATGTCTTAGACGGCAACAAGACCATCAAGAAGGGCTGCACCTCCTTCATCGACGCTTTCAACGTCGTCGTTCTCAAAAAAGGTCAGTATCTGACCGCAGACGAAAAGAAGGGCTTCAAGTTCGACAATAACGTCAAGGGCCTGAACGACAAGGGCGGCTTTGAGATTCCCGAAGGCAGAAAAGTTTACATCAATATGTACTGCAAGAGCAACGGCTTCGACTGCTCCGCAAAGAAGGATCTGGATCTGTTCACGATCCGCAACGGCGCAAGTCTTGAACTCCAGAGCGCGAAGCTTGTCGGCGACAACCGCAAGTTCGTGATCCCGGACAACGCAAACAACACCACCCTGAAGACAAAATATGTGGAATTCAACGGCGCTTCCTACTACGGCACCGACGCCAATCCCTGTATCGAAATCTCCAAGAAAGCCAAT
>CACWXE010000238.1 GCA_902764715.1 uncultured Ruminococcus sp.
TCGATAACATCTTGGATCGGATTGTTTATACTCATCGGTAATCATCCTCAAAAAGCATTTTCTCTATTATAGCAGTAGAACGGATGTTGTGTCAATCACTTCGGCATGTCCCATAACTCGATAAAAAGAAAAGCGCGGCAGTCGCTGAACTGCCGCGCTTTGATCATCGATTATGAACTTTTGTCATTCCGCAAGAACGTCCTTGTACTCCTCTTTGCCGGTCATCATCCTTACGGCGTAGGAGCAGAGGGGAAGGATCCTCGCCTGTCTGACGCGGGCTTCTTCGATAAGCTTGTTGACCAGCTTTTTGGCGATCCCTTTGCCGCCGTATGCCGGATCGACGCCGGTGTGCGTGATCGTCCATATCGAACCGCTCACCGTGAAATCACATTCACCGATCACGTTGCCGCCGTCCAGTGCGACGCTCCTGCGATTACCCTCGTCAAATTCGATCGCAATAGGGTCATGCGTTTGACCGATCCTGCACTTGACGATCGCTTCCGTCACGGCGGTCAGCACAAGCTCACCGTTTTGGTTGCATACGTCGATCGACACTTCCGCGATACCGTTTTTCTCACTGCGTTTGACGAGATTTGTCACGGTCGCTTTTCCGGTCAGTACATCGCCCGCAAAGACGGGCTTTTCCCATTCGATCTTCGTCGACTTGCCCGCGAGCAGCTCCTCGCCGAAGAAATCGACCTCCAGATACTTTGCCCATACCTCCAGGAACGACATCACGCCCGGGGCGATCAACTGTCCGAACGGCGTGGTCTTTGCGTATTCCTCGTCGGTATGCAGCGGGACGTTATCATAGTCCTTCGCGAACGCCAGCATCTTTTCCTTCTCGATCATCGCCGGCGCTGTGTCGACGGTCATGCCGATTGTCAAATCATCAAAATACATTGTTTCCCTCCGTTGCTCTGATTATCACCGCAGAAAGCGGCAGTCAAACGGCGGCTTATGCCTTGCGTTTGAAAATGCGGTCGCCGAGCTTGAATAACATCGGATACACGCCGATGGTTACGAAGATGATCACACAGTAGCGTGCCGCGCGAACCGCGTAGGACGCCATAGAAGCGGCGTCGAGGAATTCCTTGCTGAACGGGAGCTTTAACAGGGTGTTGATCCCGAAGTAGACGCCTACGCCCAGCAATACGCGCAGGATACAGCGCAGGACGTTGCGCGTGTTCTCAAACTTGACGAATTTGCCCTCGAATTCCACCGCGAAGATGAAGCCGACCAGAATACCGAAGGCGGTGTAATAGTCGGCGCTTTTGCAATAGAACCATCCCGGCAGCGCGATCAGCACCAGCAGTCCGTAGAAGACCCAGCGGTTTTTGACGGCGCGCTGCATTGCGGGAACGAGGAATACCACGATCAGACCCAGCGCCCAGCCGCAGAGTACGTCCGTCGGATAATGGACGCCGAGACAAAAGCGTGAGATACCCACCAGCAGTGGAACGACGATACCGATGATAGTCAGGATCCTGTTCTTTTTATAACGGCCGAGAGAGGTATACAGTGCCACGGCGTTGGTCGAATGACCGCTGGGGAAGGAGAATCCCTGTGCCGAGATATCATAGATATCGGCGCCGCTTTTCACGGGCTTGAGGCATTGGATCCCCGGGTTGTCAAAGTACGGTCTGCGCCTGATGAAGATGTTTTTGATCATGGGGTTGAGGGTGATACCCACCAGCACATTCAGTCCGACATATTTGCCGTATTCTTTCTCCCAACACCAGTACAGAAAGCCCAGTACGGCGACGCATACCAGCTGATCGCCCATCTCGGTGATCACCGACGCGATCGCGGTGCCGACAGGGCCGAGCCACGATTGGATCCACTCCATCAACCTGACTTCCCATTCAAAATAAAACGTATTTCCCATTATTCTTTCTCCTTTTCTGAATCCTGTCTCAGCTTCCCTTTGGGAAAGGGAGGTGCCGAACGCAAGCAAAGCAGAGCGATCGCTCCAATGCTTGAGCACAGCAAGTAACCATTTTTATTGTATCATGGCGGTAGATAAAAATCAACAACATATGAAAGGCGTTGAACGCTTACTGAGTTCAGCGATAACAATAGAGCTGTGTTTTCGGCGCAGGCTTCGGCTTGCGCTTTTATGACGCGTAATTGTGAACTTTTTGTAAACAAACACGGAAATATAAAACTATTTTTGTTTTAGTAGGTTCTATATTAATGAAGATTGTTTTTCATCAATAAAGGCTCCCTTTCCTAAGGGAGCTGTTGAGGCGTTAAGCCGAAACTGAGGGATTGTACTAAATTGTTTGAGCGGAGCGAGTATCTTATATCTATCATCGTCATTTTGAGGAGCGATCGCGGTTTGCCGCGTGGGGATCTCAACCGATTCAATAGGGGAGAGCGCCGCGGCTGATGTGGTCAGCCTCGCAATGACAGTCATTTGCAAAGGAGAGAGATTGATGAAAACATATCAAAAGCACTTATCCATTCTGTTAGCCTTGATTATTGCAATCAGCGCAATCACTGCGGCGGTACCCGCGGGGTCAGCCGCCGAGACGCAAACGGTTCAGACCTCCGCGTACTCGATTCCGAATCCGATTTTTTCATTGAAACCTGCCGCGAAAGGTGTTTTGGTTTCTTGGAACACCGACAGCCGCGTTGACCATTACAGAGTGTATCACAAGACGGGAACCGGATGGAACATGATTGCCGATAACATCAAAGTCGGCTATTATTTCGACGTTTCTTCCGCTGACGGGATCTCCCACATCTACACCGTCCGCGGTCTCAACAGCGCCAATGAATTTGTTACCGATTTTGAGCGTTACAGCGATTCATGCTCCAACGCGCCGAATAGCTCGCTGTATCTTCTCGGCGAC
>CACWXE010000239.1 GCA_902764715.1 uncultured Ruminococcus sp.
CCTCATTCCGCTACGCTCCGTTCGGCTTCAAAATCTTTCCCTATCCACACATCCATTATTTTGGGTGTTTTCCGACTGCACTTTTCTTGACATCTTCACAATTATTTGTCACCCAAATGCATAGCAAATCCATGCCTTCGTAGGGATGACCACTGGTCATCCGCATAATGACGGGCGTTTCTGTTATCGAAAGCGTTAGACAGGAAACAAACGTCCTTACCATGCGGGTCGTCATAAATGTCGACCCCTACAAATCCGCTGTAACGTCTATTGTAGGGGACGGCACCCCTCTGTCGCTTTGCGACACCTCCCCTTAGGGGAGATCACACCGATCGTCCGAGAATGTCGGGCGTATTTGTTATCGAAAGCTTAGATAGGGGAGAAACATTTTTGCCTTGCGGATGGTCAATGACCATCCCTACTGAAACAGATATTTCCTTTTTGATGTTTCGTTATCGGTAGCATCAACAGAAACAGACACCTCTGCCGTGCGGTACGTCATGAATGCCGTACCCTACAAAACGTACATCACCTCAACGAGCATTGTATCTCAACCAACGCCCCGCAGCGGGAGCACCAAGGCGCTCCCTTACAAATCCGCTGAGAAGTTTACTGTAGGGGACGGCGTCCTCGACGTCCCACAACCCTTCCAATAAAGCCCGCCTAACCGCGAAGCAAATGAAACCCATTGTAGGGGAGGGGCTTGCTCCTCCCGAAATACTTCCTTTCTTCCTCTTTATTATGCGAAGCAAATCCTTTTCTCCATAGAGTGCAATCGTGCTCATATCCACCACATATTGATCCCCGACGAAAACATATACAAAGATATTGGTGAAAAACTTGTAAAATTTATGATAAAAATGTTACATCTTCTCTTGATTTTATCTGTACGATAGTATATAATAGATACGTTGGTGGCGTTTAGTGTCATTTTGTGGCACAAAACGTCCGATAAATGATCAAAAAGGAGGCGGCAGAATGTTTTTAGGTACCAGCGATCATCATCTTGACAGCAAAGGCAGAGTCATTCTGCCGACCGATTTCAGAGAACAGCTCGGCGAGAGCTTCTATATCACGATGGGCTTCAACCGCTGTGCTCAGGTGATGAGCGTCGAGGAGTTCGACCGTCTGCGTGAGCAGATCCGTCAGTTGCCTGCCGATAAGGCGCTCTCTCTGCAATACCTGCTGATCTCTCCCGCCAAGCTCGTCAGCCCCAACTCACAGGGCAGGATCATCATCCCGCAAAAGCTCCGTGAGGATGCAGGGCTCAGCGCGGACGTTACCGTGGTCGGTATGGATACGCGCATCGAGATCTGGGATAAGGCGACCTTCGACGACTTTATGGAACAGCAAAAGCAGGCTTCTGTTAAAGAAGCGCTCGAGCTGCTGCGCCTCTGATCGTTATCGGTTGAGATTGCTACAGCGCGAACAAGGTTGTTCGGTTTCGCAATGACAATTGATAGGGTTGAGGATCAATACGGGTGACTGTGAGTTACCGATACAGAAAGTGAGTGTCCGTGCGTGGAGTTCAACCATGTTTCCGTACTGCTGAATGAAGCGGTCGATAGCTTGAATATCCGTGAAGACGGAATCTATGTCGACGGCACTGCCGGCGGCGGAGGACATTCCGCGGCGATCCTTTCGCGTCTGACGACCGGAACGCTGTACAGCATCGATCAGGATCCCGACGCGATCGCGACCGTCACCGAGCGTTTTCGCGGTGACAGCCGTTCCCGTATCATCGAAGGCAACTTCGGCGATATGCGCCGATTGTTGAACGATGTCGGGGTAGAGGCGGTAGACGGCGTTTTGCTCGATATCGGCGTATCGTCCCACCAGCTCGATGAAGGCTCCCGCGGCTTTTCTTACCATGTGGACGCGCCGCTGGATATGCGCATGAGCCAAAGCGGTGAGACTGCCGCCGATCTGGTCAACACCCTGAGCGTCGGCGAGCTCAGCCGGATCCTCTCGCTCTACGGTGAGGAAAAATACGCGTACTCCATCGCCAAAGGGATCGTGCGATACCGCGAGACAAAGCGGATCGAAACGACCTTGGAGCTGGCGGAGCTTATCAAGGACAATGTGCCGCAGAAGGTGCGCCGCGACGGCCACCCCGCACGCAAATCCTTTCAGGCGATCCGCATCGCGGTCAACCATGAGCTGGATGTGCTCGAAAGCGGCTTACAGGGCGCCTTTGAACTTCTCAGGAAGGGCGGAAGATTTAGCGCTCCTTCTTAAGAAGAATCCTGACGTATATCTTGTTGCACATCACGGCAGGCGCTATGAACAGTTAAAAGAGCGCCTTACCGAATACGAGTGCTTTCCTGTCATAATTGATTCACCGCTCCCGGCAGGTTTTACTTATCCGGGTTTAGGTATCACGATCCTGGGCGAGCAGGAGCTCTACGGTTCTGAGCAGAAGCAGGCGCCGAAGAAGAAGGGCGGCAACCGCATCAATTTCTTCAGCGAGATCAACCCCGGCGACTATGTCGTTCACGACAAGCACGGTGTCGGCCGCTACGAAGGCCTCATCAACATGAAGGTCGGCGAGATCCGCAAAGACTACCTTAAGCTCACATATGCAAAGGGCGAGACTCTTTACATCCTGCCTGAGAACCTTGATTCACTGCAGAAATACGTCGGCCCGGGCGAGAAAGAGCCGAAGCTCTCAAGGCTTGGCGGTGACGAGTGGAAGAAGTCCGTTTCGCGCGCCAGGGAAGCCATCAAGAAAGTTGCTTACGACCTTCTTAAGATTTACGCTGCAAGAAGCGTAAACAAGGGCTTCGCATGCGCTCCGGACGATGAGCAGCAGAAGCTCTTCGAAGACAGATTTCCGTACGTTGAGACTGATGACCAGC
>CACWXE010000240.1 GCA_902764715.1 uncultured Ruminococcus sp.
CTGCGACGCGGCAATCTCAACTGCAAAATTGTCATTGCGAGGAGCATACTGCGACGTGGCAATCTCAACCGAATAAATAAATAAATAAGGCTGTTCGATTTGAACAGCCTTTCATTTTATGGTTTCTCAGTTCCTTACTCCGCGTCTTCCCAGTTGTGCCAGACGTTCTGGATATCATCGTTATCCTCGAACATATCCAGCATCTTCTGCATCTGTACCTGAGTATCGGGATCGTCGATCTTGGTGTAGGTGGAGGGAACCTGCTCGATTTCGGCGGAAGCGAATTCATAGCCCTGCGCCTGCAGATCGTCACGCACCGCGCCGAAATCCTCGGGCTCGGTGTAGATGGTGAAGATGTCTTCATCCGCTTCAAAATCAGCGGCGCCCGCTTCCAGAGCGGCTTCCATCACGGTGTCCTCATCCTTTTCGAGATCCTCACGCTCGATGATCAGCACGCCCTTCTTGGTGAACATGAAGCCGACGCAGCCGGGGGTACCCATGTTGCCGCCGAACTTGTCAAAATAATGTCTGACCTCACCCGCGGTACGGTTGCGGTTGTCGGTCAGCGCTTCTACGATAACGGCAACGCCGCTGGGACCGTAGCCCTCGTAGGTGACAGCCTCATAATCGGCAGCCTCGCCGCCCTGAGCCTTCTTGATGATACGCTCGATATTATCGTTCGGTACATTCGCCGCCTTCGCCTTGGCGATACAATCTCTGAGCTTGGAGTTGACATTCGGGTCTGCACTGCCGCCGTCGCGGATCGCTACCATCAGCTCTCTGCCGATCTTGGTGAATACCTTTGCGCGGGCAGCGTCGTTCTTACCCTTTTTCTGCTTGATCGTGCTCCATTTATTATGTCCTGACATTGTTTATCATTCCTTTTCAGTGTTTTAACTGTCTTAATATACCACAATTCTCGGGAATTGAAAATAATAGTTACAATTTTGTAATAAACTCCTTGTAGTTTTATCAGGATAATGGTAAGATAAGTGTGTATGTAAGAAAAGGGGGAATGATGATGGTAATGTCGATGACCGGTTTCGGCAGAGCGGAAGTATCTGTCGGGAACCGTGATATTATCGTTGAGATGAAAAGCGTCAACCACCGCTTTTTTGAGTTCTCATGCAGAACAAGCAGGGGTTACAGCTTTTTGGAAGATAAACTCAAGAAGTATGTCGGCGAACGTGTCAGCCGCGGTAAGGTGGATATGTATGTATCCGTGACCGATAATGATGATTCGTCCGTCGAGGTAGAATTGAATAAACCGCTCGCGTCAGGTTATATCGACGCGATGAAGACGATGGCGGATGAATACGGGATCACGAACGATATCTCCGTATCCGCGTTGTCCCGATTCAATGACATTTTCCAGATCACCAGACCGCCTGCGGATGAAGACGCGGTATTTGCCGACGTCAAGGTCGCGGTCGACGCGGCGCTGGAGCGATTCCTCTCTATGCGTCAGGCGGAGGGCGAAAAGCTCAGGGAGGATATTCTCAATCGTGCCGGTAAGATCATCGACATCGTCGGCGAGATCGAGGCGCGTTCTCCTCAGACCGTGCAGGAGTATCGCGACAGACTGTACGCAAAGCTCAGCGAGGTTTTGCAGAGCACCAATATCGACGACCAGCGCATCCTGACCGAGGCGGCGATCTTTGCCGATAAGGTCGCGGTGGATGAAGAGACCGTTCGTCTGCGCTCTCATTTTGACCAGATGAAGCAATTCCTCAGCTCCGGCGAGCCGGTCGGCAGAAAGCTCGATTTCATCGTGCAGGAGATGAACCGTGAGGCGAACACTATCGGCTCCAAGGTGAATGACTCCGTTTTGGCGCATAAGGTGGTCGACATCAAGGGCGAGCTTGAGAAGATCCGCGAACAGGTCCAGAATATCGAATAAGGATTGTTGTTATGAGATTTGTGAATATCGGCTTCGGCAATGTGGTGAATATCAGCAAGATCGTGTCCGTTGTCAGCCCCGAATCCGCGCCCATCAAGCGAATCGTACAGATGAGCAAGGCGGCTTCTACGCTGATCGACGCGACCTTCGGCAGAAAATGCAAGGCTGTCATTATCACCGACAGTGAGTATATCGTTCTGTCGGCGCTGACCACCGAGACGATCGCCGCGAGAATGGAGGACGCGAATGGAGAATAAAGGGTTGTTGATCGTCTACACCGGCGCCTCGGGCGTCGGCAAAGGCACGATCATGAAAATGCTGCTCAAGAGAAATCCCAACCTTCGCCTGTCGGTTTCCGCGACAACGCGAAAGCCGCGTTTGGGTGAGCAGGACGGCAGAGAGTATTACTTCGTCAGCCACGAGCGTTTTGACGAAATGATCGCCGAAAACGGCTTTTTGGAACACGCCGAGTATGTCGGCAACAAATACGGTACACCTAAGGAACCGGTGTTCCGTATGCTGGACGAGGGCTTGGATGTGATCCTTGAGATCGAGGTCAAGGGCTTTTTGCAGATTAAAGAGGCTTGCCCTGACTGCGTGACGATCTTCATTGCGCCGCCGTCGTTCAAAGAATTGCAGTTGAGACTGCAGGGCAGAGGCACGGAGTCGGAAGAAGTCATCGCCGAGCGTCTCAGGATCGCGCAGGAAGAAATGCAGCATCAGCATTTGTTCGACTATGTGGTCGTCAATGACGATCTTGAAAGAGCGGTGAACGAGGTACTGTCCATCATCGCTGAAAATAAGAAAGAAGTATAAATGTCTGTGGGAAACCGTATGACAATATCAGTTGAGATTGCCACGGGTTGATATACATCAATCCCTCGCAATGACAAATAGTAATCAGTTGATATTGCCACGGGTTGACATGCG
>CACWXE010000241.1 GCA_902764715.1 uncultured Ruminococcus sp.
CTGCGGCACGATACCGCGCAGAAAGTTGCGGATCACAAAGCCCGCAGAATCCACATCGGTCATGACAAGGATCCCTCTGCGCTTGGCGACAGCACGGATCAGTTCTTGCTTTTCCTTATCTTTGAACACCCGAAAACCGCCTGTCTCGATCATCGGGCTCGCGATCAGCTCACTGAGTTTGATCCGATCATAACGCCCTTCGACGATCACGGTTTCTTTTAATTTGATTTTACTCATGGGTTTCTCGCTTTCGCTCAATCAATTCATGCAATCCCTCACCCACAGTCGTGGGAGCTTCCTTTACCAAAGGGAGCCTTATTATTCATCGGAGCGATCCCCCGCGATCAGCACCAGATTGCATACCAGCCGTTCGATCTCCGTGCGCTCGTCGACCGTTTCGGTCACCATGCGCGTCTGCATGGCGAGCAGCTCATCAATACTGCGTCTGAGAGACGCGGTGGTGACGCGGCGGATCTGTCTGCCGAGCTTGTCCAGCACCCAAGCGCGTCTGTTATAGCCGAAATCCTCCGCGATTGCGGCATTGGGCTTGCCGGCTTCACTGCCGATCCGCGCGCGGTACGCGTCGAGATACGCGCCCGAAAGCACCGTAGCGATATAGACGCCGCTGACCTGCTGATAAAACAGCGCGTCGATGGCGGACAGCGCCTTGTCGGTCTTGCCCTCGACGATCAGCCCGAACAGATCATATACGCTCGCCTCGGCGGTTTTCGACACCAACAGCTCGATCATCTCGGGTGTGATCTCACCGCCGTTCGCATAGGCGGTCAGCTTCTTCATCTCGGCGTTCAGTCGGTTCAGATCCTCGCCCGCGTATTGGATCAGCGCGTGTGCGGTCAGCTCGCTCATGGAGCATCCGCCTGCCTTTGCCCATTTGCACAGGTCACGCTCGAGCATCAATCCCGTGCGGTGAGCAAGCTCGATACAAACGCCGTTTTTATCGATATGGTTGATCACCTGCTTGAACTGCTTTTTCGCCGATTTCGCGGTGATTTCCAGCGTCGGCATGGCGATGATGATGACCGTCTGACCCGACGCGTTCTTGATGATCTTCATCAGCGCGTCAAAGTCGCTCTTTGCGAGCTTATCGATATCCATATCGTTGATGCGCAGGATGTTCCACTCGCTCATAAAGGGGATCATATCGGCACAGACGGAGATATCACTGAGATCAGCGTCATTGTCGAACACGTGATAGTTGAACTCGTTGAGATCGCCGCCGGATATTTTGTTTTCGATCAACTGCGCACAGCGCTTGACGAGCATCTTTTCTTCACCGAAGCAAAGATACAGATTGCTGATCTGTCCGCTGTTCAGTTGTTTTTTTAGTTGGCTTTCTGTAACCATAATCTACCTCAACCGATAATGCACATCGCCTTGATCGGTAAAATATACATGATGATAACTGTCCTTGAGCGCGTTTGCAGAGAGCATCAACAGATCGCTGCTATCGCTGATGATCATGTCCTCGCACCGCAGTTGGTCATATCCCTGCTGCGCTTGGGTCAGAAGGATCACATCCGCTGTGCGCAGCTCCTTCGGGATGTCATTGATCTCACACCCCGGCGGGATGATCAATATCCTTCGCTCACCTGCCGTAATATACGGTACGGCGGTGTTGTTGATAACAGACAGTCGGATCACGACGTCATCATCTACGACATAGGTACAGTCCCTGTCGAACGGGACGATGTTTTCTTCGTTTTGATATTTCTGATCCTTATCATACAGCAAAAGTGTAGAAATTGCAAATTCATCATCACGATACAGCTGAAAATGCCTGATTTCGATCTCGTTGCAGCATAGTGCGACCTCCGCGGATCCGTACCGATAGGAAAGCTGATTCCACAAGGTATACAGCTGTTTTGAGTTCGCGTCCATCTTCAAAAGATACAGCCTGCCGCCATTATTGATCCCCGCGCACAGACCGTTATCGCAGGAATAGACTTCGAGCGAAAAGGTGTTCATCTGCAGCGCTTGCTGTGTCAGACCGCCGCCGAGCAGAATGATCATCGAGCACAGCACCGCGTATTTCAGATAGCGATAATGATTGCGGTACAGGATGACGACGATCCCCAAGATCACGGTGACCGCCAGCCAGGCGTAGATAAACGCCTGACCGACGCGAAAATGCGCAAACGGCAAGGACGCGATCCCATCCACCAACCACAACACCAGCTTACACAGCCACATCAAAGGATAAGCGAGCAATATGGCAACATAGCGTAAGAAGCCCAGCGGATACAGGATACATACCACTAATGACAGGACAAGGATAAAATAGATCTCCGCATACAGCAAAAGCGCGGACAGCAGTGTTACCAAAGAGAACTCATGGAAGATGAATACCGATATCGGGAATGTCATGATCGTAGCAGCGATACTGACGGATAGCAAAGCCGCCGCGCTGTTCCACAGCTTCATCAACAGGATGCGGAATGAAAACGGTTCTTTGGATTTATCTTTCAACGGAAGCCCTTCAACTTTTCGCTCTTTATAATAGTGCAGCTTCTCACTGATATGAAAGAACGGGATATAACCGGTCTTTGTTTTCAGGCACAGCTTCGGCAAAATCGGTCTTGCCCACAGCAAGATACCCATCGTCGCGTAAAACGAGAGGATCAGACCGACGTCGCCCGCGCCGTAAGGCGATACGATGAACGGCATGATGACGCCTGCTAAACCCAGATGATTCAGCGGATACGGCTGACGTCGTATCGTCATACCGAACACAGTGAACACCATCATAATCCCGGCACGCAG
>CACWXE010000242.1 GCA_902764715.1 uncultured Ruminococcus sp.
GCACACCACCTTCAGCGAGGTCGCGCCCGATCCCACCCTCGGCTGCGCCAAGATGGGCGCCAAGATGATGGAGAGCTTTAAGCCCGACGTCATCATCGCCGTCGGCGGCGGTTCTCCGATGGACGCGGCTAAGATCATGTGGGTACTGTATGAGCATCCCGAGGTCGATTTTGAAGACATGGCGATGCGCTTCATGGACATCCGCAAGCGCGTCTACACCTTCCCGCATATGGGCGACAAGGCATATTTCATCGCTATCCCCACCTCCGCGGGTACAGGTTCCGAGGTCACACCGTTCGCGGTCATCACCGACGAGAACAGCGGCATCAAGTATCCGCTCGCGGACTATGAGCTGTTGCCCGATATGGCGATCGTCGACGCGGACATGATGATGGACGCGCCCAAGGGTCTGACCTCCGCATCCGGTATCGACGCGGTATCCCACGCGCTGGAAGCATACGCCTCCATCATGGCGACCGACTACACCGACAGCCTGGCGATCGGAGCGCTCAAGGTCCTCTTTGAATATCTGCCCAAGGCATATGAAAGCGCTGTCACCGGCGTGCCGAACAAAGAGGCGCGTGAGAAGATGGCGAACGCCGCTACCATGGCGGGTATGGCATTTGCCAACGCCTTCCTCGGCGTGCGCCTTCCTCGGCGTGATGCACTCCATGGCGCACAAGCTCGGCGCCTATCACCACATTCCTCACGGTGTCGCGAACGCGCTGATGATGAATGAGGTGCTGATGTTCAACGCCAAAGAAGCTCCCACCAAGATGGGCACCTTCTCCCAGTATGATCATCCGCACACCCTGCGCAGATATGCTCAGATTGCGGAGGCGCTGGGTGTTACCGGCAACGACGACAGCGAAAAGCTGCAGGGTCTGCTCGACAGGATCACCGCTCTCAAGACCGAGATCGGTATCATGCCGACCATCCGCGATTATGTCAAGGATGAAGAAGCCTTCCTCGCCACCCTCGACGAGATGAGCGAGCAGGCGTTTGACGATCAGTGCACCGGCGCTAATCCGCGCTATCCGCTGATCAGCGAGATCAAGCAGATGTATCTCAACGCCTACTACGGCGAGCACAAAGACGTATAAGCGGTTGAGATCGCTATGGGGCGGCATCAAGCCGCTCCCACACAATGACTATCACGATATGGAGGCACACCATGAGCGAAACCAAATATGAGATTTTAGCACAACGATCCAAAAAGGTCATCTATAAAGACGGCGATACCGTCCTCAAGGTATTCGACAGCGATTACAGCAAGGCGGATATCCTCAATGAAGCGCTGAATCAGGCGCGCATCGAAGAGACAGGGCTGAATGTCCCGAAGCTCCTCGAGGTCAGCAAGATCGACGGCAAGTGGGCGATCCGCACCGAGTATATCCCCGGCAAGACGCTCGCTCAGCTGATGGAAGAGAATCCCGACAACCTCGACGAGTACCTCGATCTCTTCGTCAACATCCAGAAAGAGATCTTCAGCAAAGAAGCACCCCTGCTCAACAAGATCAAGGATAAATTCAACCGCAAGATCAGCGCCAGCCGCTTTGACGCGACCACCCGCTATGAGCTGCACACCCGCCTCGACAGCATGAAGAACCACAAGAAGATCTGTCACGGTGATTTCACCCCGTCCAACATCATCATCACGCCGGGCGAGAGCTATTATATCCTCGACTGGTCGCATGTCACACAGGGCAACGCCGCCGCTGACGCCGCGCGCACCTATATGCTGTTCTGCCTCAAGGGCATGGACGAGGTCGCGGAAAAGTATCTTGACCTCTTCTGTCAAAAGACCGACACCGCCAAGCAGTATGTACAGCGCTGGATGCCCATCGTCGCCTGCACACAGAGCGTCAAGGGTAAGGAAGAGGAACAGGAATTCCTCGAGCGCTGGGTCAACGTCGTCGAATACGAATAAGACACGCGCGCCGTTATTCCTACTAAAGGCTCCCTTTCCTAAGGAGATTCCCCTGTTAGGGGAAATCTCCGCAAAGCGGACAAAGGGGTCTGCTGCCTCCGCTGAGGAGGGCTGTCACGGACACTTGTGTTCCGTGACTGAGGGTTGATATAACGTATGTTTCTCATCCATTCAGGAAATCATAAAACCACATATATGACAACCCTCCGTCAACTTCGCTTGCGCTCGTTGCCACCTCCCTTAGGAAAGAGAGGCTTTGAGCCGGCACTGCAAAAGGAGTAAAACATGGCTGAATTAACGATTGGCATAAAAGGGGAAAAATCCGTTGCCGTCACCAACGAGAACACCGCGCTGATGATGGGCAGCGGCTCCCTGCGCGTATTCGCTACACCGGCGATGATCGCGCTGTGCGAGGGCTGTTGCGCCCAATCGGTGGAGAGCGCGCTGGATCTGGAAATGACCACGGTCGGCACCAGGGTAGACATCGAGCATATCGCTTCCTCCCCCGTCGGCGCTCCCATCCTGTGCAGAAGCACGCTGGTCGCCGTTGACGGCAGAAAGCTCGAGTTCGAGGTGGAGGTTTACGATAACGAAAAGCTGATCGGCAAGGGCAGGCACACCCGCTGTATTGTCAACGCGAAGAAGTTTTTCGACAAAACCTACGCGAACGTCAAAAAAAGAATCACAGAATGAAGAAAGGACTGTTGCAATCAAATGCAACAGTCCTTTTCAACTTAAGCCTTCCCCTCGGGGGGAAGGTGGGCTTTTCAGCTCTATCAGAGCTGAAAAGGTCGGATGAGGGGATAACGTTTCTGCTATATCGCTGACTCTGTGTGACATAACGTAAAACCGCAACCAAGCAATATCATTTGATTCTCTTTGAATCTAACATCTACAAGAAGCGTAAGCCCCTCATCCGCCTCTCGTTGTTCGGCACCTTCCCCCCGAGGGGAAGGCTTTTTCGTTTATTGCTGTGTATGATACGGATTCTGATTTTGGTCGGGAAGCGATACCGTCGGCGTCCCGCCGAGGCGGCGATAACCTCCGACCGGCTCGAGATTACCCGGCTGGGTCGTATACGGCGCTTGACCCGCCGCGGGACCGGGCTGTGCGTACTGCATGGGCTGTGCCTGAGCTCCGTTCATCGGCTGTGTGTACTGCATCGGTTGTGCCTGAGGACGATTCATCGGCTGCGCGTACTGCACGGGTTGTGCCTGAGGACGATTCATCGGCTGCGCGGTCTGCATCGGCTGCGCATACGGCGTCGGCTGAGGCTGAGGTCGATTAACCGGCTGCGCGTACTGCATCGGCTGAGGCTGCGGATAAACCGGCTGAGGCGCGGGCTTTGGCTTTGTGACAGGCAACGGATGCGCGTAATACATATGGTTAGCCGTGATCTTGACGCCGTGAG